>JAAYXX010000345.1 GCA_012515695.1 Chloroflexota bacterium | reverse complement strand
GCCCAGCATCCACAAGGAGAGGTCGAGCATGTGGCAGCCAATGTCCATCATCGCGCCACCACCCGCCAGGTCTTTGTTGGTGAACCAGCTACCATAACCGGGGATGCCGTTCCGGCGCAACATGCTGGACTTGATATAGTACACCTCGCCCAGCTTGCCGTCCGAAAGTATCTGCTTGACGGTCTGAAACTCGGGCTGATAGCGCATGTGAAAGCCAATGGTGAGGCTGCGCCCGGCGCGCTGGCTGGCGGCAAACATGGCCTGCGCGTCGGCATAGTTCAGCGCCATCGGCTTTTCGCAAAGCACATGGGCGCCCGCGTTGAGGGCGTCGATAGTCATTTGGGCGTGAAAGGCGTTGGGGCTGCACACGCTGACCACGTCCAGGTTCTCGTGCTCCAGCATGGCGTGGTAATCGGTATAGGCCTGGGGGATGCCTAGCTCTTCGCTAACTGCTCGCGCTCGCTTTTCGTTGATATCACACAGGGCTACTACTTCTACTCCGGGGACTGCTCGATAGGCCGGCACGTGTCCTCGCGTTGCGATGAAACCGGCGCCGATGATGCCGACACGCAAGTTCATTGATAAGCTCCTTCAAAGGTGGATTGGATAACAGAAATATAGCCCGACGTTAATAAATAGTCAAAAAAGCACATCTCCTTGTTGACAGATCGTTTATTGCCAGGGGGCCAGCTTTTTTGCGAGTTAGATGCTGCGTAGCGTCTTGACGTATATCTGAATCGCCTCTTCGATTTCCTCATAGGCGCGGTCGAGTCCCTCCCACCCCTGGGGTTGCACCACGACTTGCTCCAGGTCTTTGTAGACGCTGAAAAAGTGGGTCACTTCTTTGAGAAAGTGAGGGGGCACCTGTTCCAGCGAGTGATAGTCGGCGAACAAGGGATCGGTATTGGGGACGGCCAGGATTTTGTCATCCACCTTGCCCCGGTCGATCAGGTGAAAGATGCCCAGTGGCCGCGCTTCGATCACACAGCCGGAAAAGGTCGGCTCGTTGGTCATTACCAGCACGTCCAGCGGGTCGCCGTCGTGGTGTAGGGTGCGGGGGATAAAGCCATAGTCGCCGGGATAGTACAATGACGAGCCGATCACGCGATCCAGCTTGATGAACCCGCCGCGCTCATCGTACTCGTACTTGTTCCGAGACCGCTTGGGAATCTCGACCACCACGTAAATCACCTCCGGCACGTTCGGGCCGGGGGGCAATTCTCGCCATAGATTCGAGACAACCATCCGTTTCGTTCCCTCCCTCTCTCTTGTGGACTCGTTTTTGAGTGCGTTGGAAGGTGAGCGATGGAATTGTGAGCGATTCCCCGGCCATGCGCCGCGCCGGAGAACGGATACTCTGAGGATCAAGTATGTGCAGTGTACCACGGTTGCCGCCAAAAGGGTAGCCCAACAGGACACCGCCCGGCAGCATGCCGCCCGGCAGCATGCCGCCTTCTTCCTCTGGAAAGGGATTGGACCGCCGGCTTCCAGCCTGCAGAATTTCAAACCGCCAAGGATGGCTGCGGTCCATAGCGCGCCATTCTAGCTACCTGTCCGCCCAAAGGGCGCGGGTGAGGGTGATCTGCTGACAGCTCTTGCGCCCGCCTGTTTGCCGCTCTATAATCGCCCCTATTGGCCGTTCTCGTGTGCGAGGGCATCGAGAGCATAATGGTCGACACAGGAGGAACCCATGTCCATCGAAGAGAACAAGGCGCTGATTCGCCGTTTTGTCGAGGCGGTCAACACCGGCGATGAAGCCACGCTGACGCAAGTCATTGCCGATGGTTTTACGGTCTACAACGTGGCTAACATCGGCAACCCGGCCGCTGCCAAACAGGTTGACCGCGACACCCTCATCAAGGGCTTTGTCAGGCGCTTGCAGACGGTTCCCAATTTTCGCGCAATCATCATGGACCTCATCGCCGAGGGGGACAAGGTGGTGGCGCTTGGCCGCGACACAGGCACGCCCGCCGTCGAATATCGGGGCATCAAGCCGAACGGCAAGAGCTTTGATGTGAGTTGGGTAGACGTCTATCGCATCCGCGACGGCCAGATTGTCGAGATGGTCGTGGAAATGAACCCGGAAACGGCGCGAAAGCAGTTGGCCGATTAAAGGGCTTGGCGGTTGAAACCGCAGCAACGGTTGCGTCGCCAGCTTGCTGGCGCGTCGCCCTGCGGCGGCTGCAGATGAACCTGCGAAGGCAGGTTTCGCAATGGTTGGTGCAGTTTCAACTGCCTACGAGTTGGCACGTCGGGTTACCGAACTATTTTGTTAACCTTGATAAGCGCACAAAACTCTTCTAAAACCCGTTTGAACGGGTTTCCTCTTTCCGCAGCCTGGGACATTCAGTCCCAGGCTGGGCTACTATGGCGGAAAAAACGCGCTTGACAGACGCGCCCATATGAGTTATGATGAAAAAATCATTCAGGCTCATTGGATGAGCCTGTACGACGTGGTGTGACCAGCGCCGCGCAACGAGGCCGGACCTCGTTGCGCGGCGCATTTTTATCATACCAACTACAAAGAAGGAGAACGATGAAAGCGCTTTCGAGATCCGTCAGCAGTATCGAACGATCACCTATCCGGCTCATGCTCGACAGCGCTGCCGAGTTTCCAGATGCCATCCATCTCGAAATCGGGCAGCCTGACTTTCCCACCCCTCCGCATGTCATCGAGGCTGCTGTCAGGGCTGCCCGCCACGAGTACACGGGGTACACAGCGAACGCCGGAATGCGTGAACTGCGTGACGCCATCTGCGTCAAGCTGGCTCGCGAGAACGAATTGCACGTCCGCCCGGAAAATATCATGGTCACGATCGGGGCGATGGAAGCGATCTATCTCGCGATAACCGTTACGCTCGACCCGGGAGACGAAATCCTCATCCCCGACCCTGGTTACGGCAATTTCGTGATGGGCGCGGCTGTGCAGCATGGCGTAACCAAAAGGTTCCTCACCTTGCCCGAACACGATTTCGCCCCCGACATGGATGCCCTGGAAAAAATGGTCAGCCCCCGCACCAAAGCCCTGTTGGT
>JAAYXX010000344.1 GCA_012515695.1 Chloroflexota bacterium | reverse complement strand
GATAGGACAAAAGCTCCTGTTGGTTCATCTCGAACCGGACAGCGGGGGGATAGGCGTAACGAGCGCCCTCGTCGTTTACTGGCACGGCAAAGAAGGATATGTCTTCATATTCCGCTGCCAACGCCTGGGTCAGGTCCGTTGTAAAGGTCGCGATGCCACATTGTCGTGGCAGGAAACCCCCAATTACGGCAACCCGTTCCAAACCATTCGTGTCCATAAATCGTCTTCTTCCTATTCTTGGATTTTGCCTAGATGGTCCATTTCCTTCGGTTGGGATGCCAGTCAGAGTGGAAATCGTGTGCCGAGTTGTTGTGGGAATGTTGCAAAGAGGCTCAGACAAGCTCAAGCAAACACCCCATCTAGACTGCAAAACCAGACTAGATTGGCGCCAAGCTCGAATCGCCGTGGCAGACTGGGACAGAGGCGGAACGATTGCGTGTGAGGATTGAAAGAGTGTGCGTTGCGCCAGCGTAGCCCGCGAGGGTCCAGGGTGATCGTGCAAAGGCCGCTGTTAGAAGTGCGGCGTTGAAATGCCAGGCAGGATGGAATAGAGGACGTGATGGGATGGTGTTGGATAGTGGTCAGAGGAAGCGACGGAGCGCATTCTGCTGGTTGCTGAAGCGGAGAAGGCTGCGGTGATGGGCCACGCTCGCAAACTGCCACTGGTGATGCGAGTTGGCTGCTCAAAAACGGATTCTATCATATTCGTGTGATCTCGTCAAAAGGAAAGCGCGTCTACTGGCATTGTGCCAGCAGACGCGCCTGTTTTGCTGGTTTGCGGGTGATCGAGGGCGTCACCAAAGGTCCAGCGAGTCATCATCCTGGTGTAGCGCGCCGGGTTGGGGAGGTTCGGAGGCAAGGTAGCCCTGGCGCTGATAGAGCCGTCCTGGCCCTTCTTCTCCATAGTAGACCGGCACAGGCTTTTGGTCATAGTTGGACCAGGCAGTCTGCGGCATGTCGCCGATGGGCTGCATGGCGATGACGGTGTCCCCTTTCCAGGTTACCTGATAGCGGTACTGTTGATAGCCGGGGTTGCCGACGCAAACCTCCTCGGTACGCTGGGCGAGGGGGTAGCGCATCTCGATGAGGCTGTTGGCAGGTTGCGAACCCACGTGCAGGAATTGCCCGTCCAGCGTAAAGGGCACTGGCTGGCCATTGCAGGTGAGTTGTGCCTGATCTGCTGTGACCCCTTCGGGCAGCCGGAGGGATACGCTGCACTCGCGCAGGAGCCGCACGCTCAACAAGCCCTGATAGGGTTGTTGACATCGGATTTCGGCCTGGGGGGTGGACTTGTCCATGTGCAGCGCCACGGTGAGTCGCCCATCCTGGTAGCGGGCGATGTTCTTCCAGGCGATGAAAAAGGCGTGTATGCCCGAGCCGCCGCAGCAGTTTTGGAGCAGCCGGGCCTTGTCTCGCAGCTCCGGGCCGCCCCAATGGGCGTTGAGCGTCTCCTCGGCGGCCAGGAAGTGCGTGGGCGAACTCCAGCCTGCGTACGAGCCGACCAGCCGGGTAGTCAGATCGCGCCAGGAGAACTGGTAGGTATCGGGTCGCTGGTTGTCCACCGGCAGCCAGTCCAGGTCGTGGGCCTGGCTTTCGGTCAGTTGGTTACGCACGACCCGCTCGACCTCGGCCCAATACTCGACATAACCAGCGTTCGCGAGGGAGACCGCCAGCCCGACATAGTCCATCAAGGCGCAGGTCTCGCAGGAGATGATGTCGCTGGGCCGGTCCACGGACTCGGGGAGAAAGCCGAAGGAGGTGCCCCGGTTGCGGATGAAACGCCCCAGGCGTTCGGCGCGGGCGATGAGGGCCTGGTTGTCTGTGAGCCGGGCATAGTCTACGATGCCGCAGAGCGTGCGGAGCGTCCCATGCACGTGGGTATGCGGGGGATAGACATCGTCGGGCGGGAAGACGCGTGGGTCCGCCAGCAGGATTTGCGTGAGCTGTTCGATCAGCGCCCAGGTGGCGGAATCCTGGAGTACGCGCCAGGCGGCGAGCAATGGTTTGAGCAAAAAGCCGTTATGGTAGGCGGGGGTGTCCATGCGGCCTTGAATCCCGCGGACCATTCCGGATACGGCCTGGCGCATCTCGTCGGTGGGGTTATCCAGGCAGGCCGTTGCGAGGGCGTATAGCGTCAACGCCTGATCGCCGGAGTCGGCTACGTGTTGGCTGAAGGTTGTGGCTGGCCGGTAGAGCAGGCCGTCGGTGGGGTCGAGCAGCGCGAGGATTTTGTCCCGCCAGATGGATTCGGTTGCCAGTGTGTTGCCGGTCATGTGGCGATACATAACTGCCGCCTGATACTGTCGGGACATGACATCCCCAAAGTCGGGCCAGTCGTGGGCCATGACCACCGGCGTGGTCAAGAACGCGTTGAAATAGGGCAGGCCATCGGCGTCTACCATTTGCTCCATATAGGGGCGGCTGTTGGCAACGATGGCCGAGAGGTTGGAAGGTGTTGGGTGTAGCATGGATTTATCTCCTTAATGATATATGTTGGTTATGTGAGGTCTCCCCCTGGAAGGGGATTGGACCGCCGCCATCCTTGGCGGCTTTATGCCGACTGGAAGTAGGCGGTCCAATTAGCGGCTACCTGTCCGCCCTTGAACCAGGTTTGGAGGGAGGCTATGCCGTTGCCACTGGCTATGGCGCGGGGCGCCTGGGCATACCCGATGATTGGGATGGATGCGTCGGCCAGACGGCGAAGGCTATTTGGCGAACGCAGCCTCTACCTTTTGAAAGATCGCTACAGCGTCGGCGATTTCGGGCGCCTGCCAGCTTTCGTGCGCGTGCAGGTTGAAATCGGTCTCCATGACGGCGTTGGCGTTGGGGCAGGGGAACTGTTGATCGGGGTTGCCCCGATAGTCCGGGCTGCTCCACGGGTAGCCGCTGTCGCCGAACACGCGGCGATGGACGTACCAGTCCATGGTATGCGGCAGAGCGGCGCGATAGCTGGGGTTGACGGCGAGTCCCTCTGCGGCCAGGGCAGCGCAGAACGTAGCTTTGTCGCAGGTTGCCTGCTCGGCGTGGAACCGCAGGCGCAGAAACCAATAGCTGGCGGCGGCTCCTGGGATGAGCGGAGGGAACGAGACGGTACGCAGCCCCCGGATACCCTCGGCCAGGCTGGTCGCGACAGCGCGCCGGGCGGCGATGAGATCGGGCAGCTTGGCTAACTGGGCGCGGCCAATGGCGCAGCCCAGTTCGGTGGCGTTCAGGTTGAGGGAGGCGATGGCGTTGGTCGAACCGGCGGGCAGGCCGAAGGGCTTGCCCCGGTCGGCGGCGCGTCGCAGCGCGTGGTAAAGCTGCTCGTCTTGGGTATAGACCAGCCCCCCCTGGCCGCCGGTGGAGTGGTGCTTGCCGAACATGGTCGAAAAGACTGCCACGTCGCCGAATGTGCCCACCATCTGCCCGTGCAGGGTAGCGCCGTGGGCCTGTGAGCAGTCCTCGATGACCGGCAGGCCGTGGCTGCGCGCTACCTGCATGATCCCGACCATGTCGGCAGGCTCCCCGGCGATATGCGGCACGACGATGGCGCTGGTGATGGGCGAGATCAGAGCGGCGATCTGCTCGGGGCCGGTGTTGTACGAGCCGGGCATGGTGTCGGCGATCATCGGGATGCAGTTGCACAAGGGGATGGGCATGAGGCCGCCGGGGTCAGTGGCAGCGCCGACGATGACCTCGGTAAAGGGCGCGATGCCCAGGGCTTTGAGCGCGACGAAGATGCCCGCCGTGCCTGAACTGATGGCGTCCGCATAGCCGCCGCCCATGTAGGCGGCAAACTCGGCGCAATAGGCCGCCTCTTGCGGGCCGTTGTAGCCGATGGCCTGCCCTGTGGCGATGGCCTGATCGAACAAGGCATTCACGGCGGCCTTTTCCTCTGGCCCGATCAAGCCGCGCTCCGGCCAGGGGGTGGCGCGGACCTTGGGGCCACCGTAGAGGGCTAGTTGTGAGGCGCGTTCTTGTGAAGCCATGAGCCTTCTCCTTGGGTATGGGTGTGGCGGAAAAGTTGTATTGAGGCCATATTAGCCCGTGCCCGCGCAGGTTGTAAAGCGCGAGAGTGCGGGGCGCGGCGTGGGCAGTTGATGCAAGTTGGAAAATCGGGCCGTCGCCGTTCCTGGCGGCTTGCAAATATGCCGGCTGGAAGCTGGCGGTCCAATGATGCCATAGCTTACCGAGATAACCCGACGCGCCCAAGCGAAGGGTAGATTGGACCGCCGCCATCCTTGGCGGCTTGCAACGATGCCGGCTGGAAGCCGGCGGTCCAACTATGCCAGCATCGTACCATCTCGTAGGCAGTTGAAACTGCACCAACCGTTGCATCGCCATAGGCAGTTGAAACTGCACCAACGATTGCCAAGCCCACCTTCGTGGGCTGCAGATGAACCTGCGAAGACAGGTTTCGTAATGGTTGCTGCGGTTTCAACCGCCGGGCACTGACGGTCTAGTTGCCGTGCGCCTGGGAATAGACATGGTAGGCGCGGCTATAGCTGATGATGGCGTCTACCACCGAAGCGGCGCCGATGAACGCAGTGGCTACCTGCGTGGTATAGCCGACGATCTTGGTGAAATCGCCAGCCGTCAGGTTGATTTGCTCGCGGATGCCCAGCGCCAAAAAGATCACCAGGAACTGGCTGCCGACAAGGGCCAGTTCGCGGATGTGCAGGAAAATCTGGCTCTTGGCGACCAGGCTTATAAAGATATTCTTACGCTTGCCCATCACATCCAGGAAACGCTGACGGGTAGCGGGGTCGCCTTTGGTGCTGATGGTGCGGATGCCAATGCCCGACGTTTCGCTGATGACCGAGTATTGGGCGTCCAGCAGGACGCGCAACCTGCGGTTAAAGTACACCGTCATCCAGAGTGGGATGAGCAGGCTGCCGAGGTAGGCCAGGCCGAGGGTTCGGTTGTAGGAGAGCAAGTTGCCCGCCACCACGATGATCTTGATGATGATGGGGGTAAAGCTCCCCAACACGTAGAATGTGGCGTTGGTGATGCCGCTGACGGCGTTGGCGGTGCGCGTGTAGGTCGCGCCCGCCCTTTCCGGGTCGTCGGAGCTCTCGGTCTTTTCCGCGACCTTGAGGGTTAGCTCCACCGTCTTTTGAAAGTCCGTCTCGTAGAACATTTTGTGGCGCAGGATCACATTAGCGCGCACAATCGCCGGAGAGAGGACACTAGCCCCCAAAAACAGCCAGACCACTTCGCCAGCAGTGCCGGTTTGCAGCCGGTCTACGAACTGGCCGAGTAGGTCAACTGGCCACAAGGCGGCGAACTCTTGCCCGATCGTGACCAGGATGATGGCGAGACTGAATAGCTTGTACGCCCATATCAATCGACACACGTCCCGCATGAAATAGTAATTGGGACTAAGCTTGAGTTCCTGGACGAACCTGTTAACGACACTCTTTGGCCGCAAGTCGAGACGTCCACGGATTGCGCCCATTTGTTGTTGCTCCCCAATAGAGATGAACCTGATGGTATACTGCTGGCTGGCGAATACGAACAGATTTACTCCTGAGCGCATCCCTGCGCATTCTATTTGGTTGTGGCAGTCACCACGCGGCGATGCCGTGCCGAACTGCGCTGCCCGTATCCTGGCTGAACGCTAGTCTAGCAGAGAGACAAGCTCGCGAAGGTGCGAGATGGCTGGCACGCCCACAAACGCTTCTTGCTGGTCGTGGTCGGCAAAGGGGTTTTCCCCCGGCGGCTGGCCCAGCAAGCGACGGCGAATGCGGATGGGGCACAGCCCGGCAGCGCGAGCGCCCTGCACATCCTCGACGGAATCGCCGACGTACACTACCTCCTCTGGCTTGAGGCCGGTCTGGTTGAGCGCGAAAGAGAAAATGCGCGGATCGGGTTTACTGACGCCCACGTCACCGGAGATGACCACAGCCTCGAAAAAGGGGAGCAAGCCAAGATCGGCCAGCACCGCGCGGGCGTGGGGTGGGTGGTCGAAATTCGAGATCAGGGCGAGTTGCCTGCTCTCTTGCAGTGTCCGCAACACAGAGGGCGCTTCCGGGTCCAGCGCGATCCATTGCTGCCAGGTGGCGACGGTGTATGCTGCCGTGGTGACAATGCTCTGTCTGGACAACGGCAAACGCAGGTCGTGGCACAGGGCTTGCAGTTTGCGCTCGTACAGCGTCAACCCATCGTCTGCCAGTGGTGGCACCGGACGAGACGCCATCCCATCGCCGTAGGGTGCGAATTCCTGCTCGGAGAGGGATAGCCCGTGCTCGACGAGTTGGTTGTAGAGCGCCGTCCTCCAGGCAAGCCAGGCGCCGTCCATATCTGAGAAGATGACCAAGGTACCATAGAGATCAAAGAACACGCCTTTGCGATTCATGCATTCATTCCCTGGTCTGATTGAGTGCTAGCGCTAGCTTGTCAACCCGTTGCTGCGATCATGCGGACGGGCACTATAGCCAAGTATACGCGGAATCGGGTCGCATAGCGAACCTGATCAAGTCGTGGGGCAATCTAGCGGGCGGGTTTGCGCCCGGCGAGCAGGGAGAGCAGCAGGTCCGTGGGGAAGAGCATGGTCTCGCCGCGCGCGTCTGCTCGGTCGAGATCAGCCCGAAGGCGCTGCATTCCGGCAGCATATGCCTCATCCGAGAGGAGGGCAAGCTGCGAGATGGCGTGTTTCTGCAGAAAAGGATCATCCAACACCTCGCGTCCGCGTTTGGTATCTACGATATGCTCCACGGGTTCCAGGGTAATACGCTCAAACCCGCAGGCTACCATCCAATCCAGCGTGGTTCCCCAGGAGGGAAAACGGCGCAGGTCGGTCTGGTAGGTGCCCTCGAAATAGTCATAGACATACCATCGGTCGCGCATACCACGAGGATCCTGGCCGATTATGGCCAGCGCGCCGCCGGGGCGCAGAATCCGCCACGCTTCCGCGATGAATGTCTGTGGGGCGTGAAAGTGGTGCAGGGCATTGACACAGAACACCAGATCAAACGCAGCATCCAGAAAAGGGAGGCTTTCGGCTCTGCCATTGACCAGGCCGGAGAGCGAACCGGGCTGTTGGTTGGCTTGCCGCTGGGCCTGTTCCAGCATGGCATAGGACAGGTCCAGCCCGCAAATGCGATAATCGGCGGCCAGTTCGGTCAACCAGCGCCCAGTCCCGCAGCCCACTTCCAGGATGTGCTGGGGGGCAAGGTGCTGGGCCAGCGTGTGCAGGGCAGCAGCGACCCCTTGTAGCG
>JAAYXX010000343.1 GCA_012515695.1 Chloroflexota bacterium | reverse complement strand
GAGGGGGATATTTATGTCGATCCGAACGGTGGATTTTCCCACGACTGGGCGATGGAAATGGCGCCGCTGATGCGCGATTGCGGCGTCAAGATTTTGGAAGAGCCACTGCCCTTCTGGAAGGTGCGGGAAACCGCCGAGTTACGCAAAGCCATCGCCCCCTATGGCATCCTGACCGCCGGGGGAGAGCAGGACTATAACCCCAACGTGTGGGACCTGATTTTCGCCCTGCCGATGGCGGACATTATCCAGCCCGACATCTGCTACATCGGCGGCTTTACCCGCACGCTGGAAGTGGCGAAACGAGCGGCGGCGCTCGGCATCTATACCACCCCGCACACCTCCAACTGCTCCATGCTGCTGCACTTTGGGCTGCACCTCAACGCTGTCATTGAAAAGCCGTGGCCCACGCTGGAGCATGGCGTCGAAGATACCAAGTGGACGCAAGAGATGTTCACCGAGGAGCTACCGGTGGTTGACGGCAAGATCAAGGTGCCAGAGGGGCCAGGCTGGGGCGCGAAACTGTCGGAAGACTGGCTCAAGAGCGCCCATTACTGCGAAACCCGCTGATCCCAACAATCGCGCACGCAAGCGATAGATGGCGCGTTACAAGCCCTGGCCCTCAAAGCAGGTGGGGGCTTGTCAGCGTAGGGGGAGTGATGGGCAAACGCTACGAGTTTGACGCCGTGATTATCAAAGTGCCCGACATGGACGCGGCCTATGTGGAGATCCCCTTCGACGTAAAAGCCGAGTTTGGCCGAGGGCGCGTGCCGGTCACGGCCACGTTCGATGGGGTGGTGTACGAGGGGAGCCTGGTCAGGATGGGCACCCCCTGCCATATCATCGGCATCCGAAAGGACATACGCGCCAAAATCGGCAAGCAGGCCGGTGATGTGGTCCACGTGACCATCGAAGAGCGAGTGGCGAATAAATAACAAGCGGGCCAGATACCCGGTGTGTCGGGTATCTGGCCCGCTTCACTATGGCAAGGGTTTGGCGCGCCTGCAAGGCGCGGCTACTGCATTATGGCGCAGAGTTGCCTGCAAGGCGCCACTGCCGCTCTAGTGGATGGGCGCGTCGCTCGCCAGCATATCGGCGATCAACTCGGTGGGAATCTCGAACGCGGGCGTGCCCACGTATCCTGGGGCTACCTCGTACTTGTCAAAGGCGATGACCAGATGGCCAGCCTCGTTGATGTAAAAGTTGTGGTTGCCATCTATGCCAGTAAAGCGGCTAAACTCGTCGTCTTCATTCACCCAGTAGATGCTCTTGCCATCCTCGCGGGTCTCGGCCTTCATTTGCGCGATCAGATAGTCGTTGATGACCGACAGATAGTCGCTGCCCTCGGCGAATAGCGAGTCAAGGGTGAGCAGTTCGCCCGTCTTTTGATTGACGTTATAGAACTTGTACGATGTATCCGAGCCGCCAGCAGCCCAGAAGAACTCGACTTGTAGCGAGAACACCTCGTCATTGGAGCTTTTGACCTCATAGTACGTCTCGATGGCCATATGGATGGTCTCTTCCTCGCCAAAGCGGGCCTTGAGATCGGCCACGTCCCGGCTGAACTGCTCGACAAGCGCCTGCCCGTCGGCCAACAGCTCCGAGTTGATCGCATCCTCAAGCTCTTGATTCTCCAGGCCGGTGATCTGCGCGATGTTGATGTTTGCCCGGACGCCCTGTTCTTCCATGCGATAGTTGGCGAAATTGAACACTCTCACAACAGACCCCAGCACAGGGACTTGCTCAAGGCTTTCGGCCACCGCAGGCAGCGCGTTGATCCCTGCGACGAACACGACCAGCGCGCAGGCCGCTATTGCCAGCGGCTTCCAAAAGGGCAGCCGTGCCCGTGGCTGTTCCTGGCGGCAAAGCCTGGCCACCGTCTCGTGTAGCTCTTGCGGGATCGGCGTCTGCTCGTATGCTTTTTTCAGTTCAGCTAGGCGCTTATTCATGATCTTCCTCCATCTCGATTTTGAGCAACCTCAATGCGCGGTAGAGCCTGGTTTTCACCGTGTTCAGGTTCATGCTCAGAACGTCCGCGACTTCTTGCAACTGGAACTCGTGAAAGTAGCGCAGAACGACGATGGTTTTCAGGTCGGCGGGCAGCTTGTTCAGCGCGTCTTGCATATCCAGGCTCGTCTCCTCTGACGAGTCGCCTGCCTCGTCCTCGAATACCCAGTCGTCGGATAGCACCAGCCTCTTGCGCGCTCTGAGGCTATCAATGGCGGTGTTGACAACAATCCGGTATACCCACGTTTTCAGGTAGCGCGGCTCTCGCATGTCGGGCGCAGACAGTGCCTTGACGATGGCCGTTTGCACCACATCCAGAGCGTCCTGCTCGTTCTGGGTATAGCTGTAGGCCAGCCGGTATAGTCTGTCTTGTTCCGATATGATGTATTTCGTTAGCTCCTTGTTGAATGTTTGTTTGAACACCGACTAACCTCCCAACTTGATGTCTGCGAATTCGCTTACACTATATAGACGAGCGACTCCGGCGCAAAGTTTGGCCTGGGTGGATTTGGTGGGTATGGATCACTGAGAACCAGGCGGCCCGCCACTCGTCGGGCAACTGGTGCCTGGCAATGTCGTGCAGGTTGCAGATTTTGGGGATTGTGGTAGTATGGCCGCGTCGTCGGGTTCCGCGATAAAGCAGGCGCTACACCATATCAGAGAAGGAGGCACGAAACCAACGCCAGTGTCCTGCCGATGGCAGTGTTAGCCCACCGATAGCCCAGTTCCCCGGCTATGCGCAAGACGCTGAAAAACCCCTGCCTTGTCCCGGTCTCACATGCCACCGAACAACGCGCCGTGGCAATTCTCTGCCCTATGCAGCACCCCTGAGCAGGCTGATCAAGAGACATAG
>JAAYXX010000342.1 GCA_012515695.1 Chloroflexota bacterium | reverse complement strand
TGCCATCCTTATGGCGCCAGCGCACCTCCTGGCGGCCCACTGGCCTTTCGGCCAACTGCGCGATAGCGGCCCGGTTCGCCGTCAGGTCTTCTGGATGGATAAACGTGTCGATGGGGTTGTCCATCAACTCGGTAGTAGTCCACCCCAATGCCTGTTCCCAGGCAGGGTTCAACCATCGCAAATGCGTCTCGTCTGCAATGCAGAGCAAATCGGGCGAGAGGCTAATCAAGACCTCTAGCTGCTCTGCTGTCTGCTGTTGGCTCGACACATAGCTCTTGAGTGTGTTAACCGTCTGGCAAAGCCTCCCCAGAGCATCGCCAAACGCTTCCCTTGCCTGTTCCTCGTCCCGCATCTGCCACATCCCCCGGTCATGCAGCCAACGCACACCCAACTGATAACAGACCGTTGCCAGATGCTACCAGTCAGACGCCCCTTTCCCCCTGGTCATCATCGTATGGGATAGCAAACCTTGTTAATCGCTCGTGTTAGCTGGTGGACACTCCACCGGCCAGCCCCAACCACCGATCAGCAATCCGACGGGATGACGCATACATCAAATATCTAGCTACGCTTCCCCGACTACCGAAGCGTAGCAGCTGCACGCGGTAAGCCAAGCAACCGAGACTATAACCCAAACACAGCAGTCAGTGAGAGGGTCGCGACTAGCTGATCCAGCTCTGGAACGCTCATTGCTACAACGCCAACCACGATGATGAGTATGGCCACGACGGTCAAAAGTTCAACGAGAGCGAAACCACCTTGCCGTTTCAGCGTTCTTCTCCTTTTACTACACAAATGCCCTATTAGACCCAGACTACCACATGAACCTTGCACCAACGTGAATTTGCGCGCCCCATATGATGAATAATCTGTCATAAAAGCCCTTATCTGAGATGAAAAAGAATGCACAAGGGAACCTTTCAACTAGATGATATGACGAAAAAGTTACCCCCTGGATACGGCCAGGGGGTAACTTATCTGGAGTAATCTGAGATGCGTCAGCAGGCCACAAACATCCCCTGCGCCTTTTCGATGCGCACAGCCCCCTGCCGGGCCAGTTCGCCCACGATAAAAGCATCGAGTTCGTCTCGCCGGGTCTCCCGCACCTCCTGCGGCAGCGTAGAGAGCAGGTACGCCAGCAACGGCTCGGCCTCGGTAACGAGCAGCGCATCCTCATAGACACGCAACTGCACCCGCTCAAACCAGGGATCGAGGTCGTCCCGCCCGTTTTCCAGCAAAAAAGCCTGGGGACGCCATTCGTCCAACGCCTGCACGCCAGGGTCAAAACGCCGCAACAGGGTATCCAACTCGGCCATGTGCCCCGCCCCCACAGTGGAGGCGTACAGACACCCGCCCGGCTTGAGCACGCGCCTGATCTCGGTCAGTGCCTTGCGCCGGTCAGGGACGTGGTAGAGCATATGGTTGGCGACCACGCCATCCAGGCTGGCGTCCTCATAGGGAAGCTCCTGCGCGTCCACCACGGCCAGCATTACCCGATCGGCCAGCGCGGCCACGTTGCGGCCCGCCGCCGCGATCATCCCCGGCGACATATCGGTGAGGATGAGGGACCACCCCGGCGGAACGCGAGACGCATTGCTCGCCCAGAACTGGGCCGTGCCACAACCCACCTCCAGCACCCGAGCCTCCGCGGGCAGATCGAACTGGTCGAATAGCCAGCGGTACCAGCCATACTTGTTCACGATGAACCGGGCATGAAGCTGGATGCGAGCGTTGAGGTTGGTCCCATTCTGGTACTGGTTATGTAAGAGATATTGACGATCCGTGCTGTCAGGCATAAGCATCTCCGCAAGTCGTATGGAGCGTTCCCATCACTATACCACGTTTCAGCTACCCGCAACATTACACTATATTCACAGACACAAGGGCGCCGATGTGCCAAACTTCACGACGAATTCACGTAACTCTTGCTTCGCTTCGGTGTCTTTTACTGTAGAATGAGGGCAGCGATACGGCCTGTTTGTGTGTCCTCGCCCACCTAACCTAAATGGACACGTGACTCGACCCAGGAGGAAAAAAGATGGCCGCTCTCTTGATTATCGCACTGGCGCTCTGCTGGCTGATGCTCGGTATGGTCAGTGGCCGCGACACAGACGACCAGATCAAGCACAAACGGACCTGAACCCCGCACCCGGAAACTGTGCATACGATTGAACCGCCCGGCGTGTACGCCACCGTCCCGCCTGGCGGCCTTGCGTACGTCGTGGTCCAATGCTCCTGTGCTCTGTATCCCCCTCCCATCCTCCCACGCGCCCCCTGCCCATTGACAGATTCCCCATCGAGCAGCATAATAGCAGTCGTTGAACCACACTACAGCCGCGAGGGAGGAGCCATGCCGAAACTAACCGTGCCTGATCTCCTGACCAAGGTCCGCGAGGGTACCCCTCTGAGCATGATTACCTGCTATGACTACCCATCGGCTCGCATCATTGACCGGGCGGGCGTGGACATTGTCCTCGTCGGTGATTCCGTCGCCATGACCGTGCTGGGCAACCCCAACACGCTGCCCGCCACGATGGACATGATGGTCGTGTTTGCGCGGGCCGTGGCGCGTGGCTGTGAACACGCGTTCGTTATCGGCGATATGCCCTACATGAGCTACCAGGTCTCGCCATCCGAGGCGGTACGCAACGCAGGCCGCTTTATGGCCGAGGCTGGGGTAGACGCCGTCAAGCTCGAAGGCGGGCGCAACATGGTCGAGGCCGTACGCAGCATCGTCAGGGCAGGCATCCCCGTGATGGGCCACCTGGGCCTGACACCCCAGAGCGCGTCCATGATCGGCGGCTACAAGGTGCAGGGGCGCACCGGCAGCGCGGCCATCGCCCTGCTAGAAGACGCCCTGGCGCTGCAAGAGGCGGGCGTGTTCTCCATCCTGCTGGAGCTGGTTCCCGCCCGCGTGACCGAGGTGATTACGGAAAAGCTGGACGTGCCCACCATCAGCATCGGGTCAGGCGCTGGCGCCAGCGGCCATTGCCAAATATTCCACGACGCCATCGGCATGTTTGAAGAGTTTACCCCCCGCCATGCCAAGCGTTACGCCGATGTAGGCGCTACCATCCGCGCAGCAATGGAGAGCTTTTGCCAGGAGATCAGGGACCATACCTACCCCGGCCCTGAACATAGCTTTAAGATAGACCGCCAGGCCCTACAGGAATTCCTGACCTACGCCCAGAAACGCACCGAGGGCAATAGCTAGTGCCCTTGACGCAACCGGGCGAGCGCGTTATTATGCTTTTTCGCCGTATGCCGGCATACATCACAGCTCAATTCTACATTCAGGAGGATTTGGATGGGTGACAAAAAGGTTCGTGTGGCCATCATCGGCGTGGGCAACTGTGCCTCGGCGCTGGTGCAGGGCGTAGAGTTCTACAAGAACGCCCCTGATGATCAGTTCATTCCCGGTCTGATGCATACCCGTATGGGCGACTATCACATCGGTGACGTCGAGTTCACCGCTGCGTTCGATATCGACGCGGACAAAGTCGGGAAGGACCTCTCAGAAGCAATCTGGGCTGGCCCCAACAACACCATCAAGTTCGCCGAGGTGCCCCACCTGGGCGTAAAGGTCTACCGTGGTATGACTCACGATGGTCTGGGACGTTACCTGAAAGAGCGCATCACCAAGGCCCCCGGCCCCACCGATGATATCGTTGGCATCCTGAAGGACACCAAGACGGACGTGGTAATCAACTATCTGCCCGTCGGCTCCGAGATGGCTACCAAGTGGTATGTCCAGCAGATTCTCGATGCTGGCTGCGGCATGGTGAACTGTATCCCTGTGTTTATCGCCCGCGAAACTTATTGGCAAGAGCGCTTCCGCGAGCGGGGGCTGCCCATCGTCGGCGATGACATCAAGAGCCAGGTAGGCGCGACCATCACCCACCGCGTGCTGACTCATCTGTTCCGCATGCGTGGCGTGCGCCTCGATCACACCTACCAGCTCAACTTTGGCGGCAATAC
>JAAYXX010000341.1 GCA_012515695.1 Chloroflexota bacterium | reverse complement strand
TATCTGGAGAACTGGCAGAACCCACTGCTGGACAAGCGGTACAAGCTGGATCGGGAGCAGTTCCGGCCGGTGATGGACGAGTACTATCGCTTGCAGGGGTGGGACGTGGAGACGGGCTGGCCCACGCGCGAGCGGATGCAGGAGCTTGGCATGGGCGAGATGTATGACCCGATGATGGCGGGCGCTGAAAAGGCCAAGGAGACTGTGCCCCCGCCGCCTGCCGAACTCGAGCAGCCCGTGCCGCAGATCAATGACTGACGCAGGCGCGATTGCATAGCTGTCCTGTGTATTAACAGACGCTCCATCTCGCGGGATGGGGCGTCTGTTTTCGTGCGTGTTGCGGGACTGGGTATACTGTGTAGATAATCAACTCAGTATTCATACCCTTGACGTCTCATTTCTTTGATGTTATCATGCCCTTGGAAAGCAGTTGATGGAGCGCCACCGGCTTGTTCTGAAAAGGGCTGGCGTGGTTCCTCGATTTTCCTCATCAATGTACTCGTATTGCGCCTGTCCCCCTGAAGACCGGCCAGGTTACGCCAGGTGTGCGGCCTGCCGGACCACCAACAATGTCGTTTGGTTTTGATTGCCGAATCGTGTTGGAATTGCGCTCATCGCTGGCTGGCGGGGAGTGCTGGTATGAGAGGGTTCGCTCGATGGAGCGACCTAGTCGCCCACGTGCAAAAGATGGCTCTGCGCGCGCTGTATGCGTGTGGATGGCCCGCCGCCGAGTGGATCAGCTAACATTGACCTTGAGGGGGAGAACCCATGCTCGTCGAAAGCACGAATGCGGAATCTGACCTGGTTCGCGTTACCTTTCGGTTGTCTACGAGTGTATCGGCGAAGGTCGTGCATCTGGCGGGGGATTTCAACAACTGGAATCCCTGGTCGCACAGGTTAACCCGCTCTTCAGATGGCGAATGGTGGGAGATCACCTTGCTACTGAAGCGGGGTAGAGCGTACGAGTATCGCTATTTGCTGGACCACGCGAGATGGTGCAACGACTGGCATGCTGACCAATATGTTCCCAACATTTTCGGTGGCGATAACTCGGTTTTGCAGGTGTGACAAATTGACACTCCCTATGGTGAGGGTGGAATGCAGATTGGTCTGCCTGGTGTCGATTCCACAAGTGCTCGTTAAGGCCAAAGGAAGAGGGAGATGAATTCTCACGCGAATAGGGGCGGGCAGAGGTCAAATGGCCGATACGCCCGCGATGATATTGGCGCGGGCAGCCTTGTCGAGCGCCTGACGGACGTGTGTGAGACCATCACGCCCGACATGGTGGCCGGATTGCGCGAGGCGGCGTCTCTGGTCGACGCCGATGGTCGTCGCGACCTGGGGGTTATCCTGCGCAAGTGCGCTGAGAGCGTCGAGACGCTTCTAGAGATCAAGACGGCGCTACCGGACAAAGGGGTGGAGTCTTGCGGGGAGCTCTGGTTGGGCTGATGGAAAGGAAGGGTATGTATGGCGCGGATTCGTGTTGGCACGTCCAGTTGGTCACAGCACACGGACTTTTACCCTCCGGGGCTGCCCTCTAGCGAGCAGATCAGCTACTATGCCAGGTTCTTCCCGGTGGTAGAGGTCAACTCGACTTTTTACGTGCTGGTATCGACCAGGAACTTTGAACTGTGGGCCGAGCGCACGCCTCCAGATTTCATATTCGATGTCAAGCCCTATCGCCAGTTGACCTGGCATGATCGCAAGACACCGCCCGACGATGATGTCATGAAGGCTTTTTGCGAGACCTTGCAGCCTTTGCGGGACGCGCAAAAGCTGGGGGCTGTGCATTTCCAGTTTCCTCCCTGGTTCCAGTACAGCGAGAAGAATATGGACTATATCAAGCACGTGCGCGAGTTCTTTCAGGGGGACGAACTGGGCGTCGAGTTTCGACATCGAAGCTGGCTGACCGAGGACCGTGTGCCGGATGTAGTCAAGACTCTGCGAGAGAACCACATCGGCCTCACCGTTGTGGATGAGCCGCAGTTGGGAAGTGGCAGTGTGCCCACCGTTTTGGAGGTGACGGACCCTGACCTGGTGATCGTCCGCTTTCACGGGCGCAACTATAAAAAGTGGTACGCCAAGGTGAAAGAGACGGGGGAGCGTTTTGACTATCTCTACTCGGAGGATGAGCTGAGAGAGTGGGTTCCCAAGGTCAGTGAGCTAGCCAGCCGGGCCAAGGAGGTGCATCTGCTGTTCAACAACAATGCTCAGAATTACGCTGTGCAGAACGGCCAGCAGATGCGCATGTTGCTGGAAGAGGAGCGTCCGGCGAACGTCGAGGTGGTGCCGCCGCCAGGGAGTTGATGCGCGGGCGCTGTGGCCTGGGCGCGTGCGATCTTGGGCATGATAGGGAGCTGATTTGTCGAGCGCCTGTCGCGTGGCAGGCGCTCGACGAGCGAGATGGGTCTATTCCCGGTCTGTCCTGGTAGTGGGAATGGTGAGCGCCAGTAACGCGCTCGCCAGGAAAGCCGCGGCGGCCACTCCGAACATGATCAGATAGCCCGCGCTGGCGGAATTCAGGAGGTTGTTGAGCGCATCGATGGATGCGCCTCCCAGGAATCGGGCGATGGCGCTGCCCCCAGCCGTTGCGATGTTGGCGATTCCCAGATAGCGGGCAGCCTCGCCACGCGGGACGATGTCGGTTACCAGTGCCCAGTTGCTACTCAAAAAGATGCCGATACCAGAGCCTACGAACAGACCGGCCACTGTCAACAGGGTCGTGCTGCGGACAAAGAGCAAAGCGACTGTGCCGAGGCAGGCGATAACGCCGGAGGCTGCTGTCAGGGGTCTGCGGCCAAAGCGGTCTGCCAGCCACCCCGAGGGCAGGGTGACGAGGATAATGGAGACGCCGATAACGGTGGAGATCTGCCCCACAAAGCCTTGCGCTGTTGCCTCGACCATGCCGACCACGTCGATCAGGTAGAACAGCAGGAAGGTATTGAGCAGGATAAAGGCCCCCCAGAAGAGGGTGCGGTTGGCGAACCAGCGGCCAAAGGCGGGATATCGGCCCCAATCGACGGCAAAGGCGCGGCTGAGGGCTTGACGCACGCTCTGCTAGGGCATGGCGGAGGCGGACAAGGGCTTTTCGCGCGCGCCCAAGGCCGTGATGATCAACGCCACGATCAGAGTGACCACCGGCACAGTAACGGCGGCAATGATGGCCGCTTCCCCCCAGACGGAATAGCGACTCACCAACAGCCCGGCAATCAGTCGGCCTACGACGAATCCGAGAATATCTAGCATGGCTTTCAGGCCCGAAGCCTGGCCTCGCTGCTCCTCTGGCACGAGGTCGGGGATCAGGGCTTGCCACGGCCCCTGGACCGTGTTGGACCCCAACTGAACCAACAGGACGCCTGCGACCACCAGGCCAAAGACTGGCGCAAGGGCGATCATGTAGAGACTAAAGGCCACCAGAATGATGCCTGCCGCGCAGTAGGGCAGGCGACGCCCCCAGCGCGAGCGCGTGCGATCTGAAAAGACCCCCACAATAGGCTGCACCAGTATGGCGACGACCAAGCCTGCAAAAGTGGTGAACCCCAACGCTGTGTTGCGTTGGCCGGGAACCAGCTCCAGCACTTTGTGCCCCAGCACGGCGGGTTCCAGCGTGTTGGAGATCATGGTGATGGCAAAGCTAAAGACGGTGACGGCGAGCAGTCGGAAGATGGGAAGGCGTTTCACAAGGGTTCTCCGTGTAGGCATGTGTTCAGGCTTTCTAGAGCGCCTGGGGGCGCACGCGGCGGATGTATTGTAGAGATTGGAGCGCCGATTGTACGTCAAGCTCCAGTATAATCGGTCCGTCAAAATCGGCCTGCCGTAATCGGTCGAGGAGGGCGCCGACGTCCAGGTCGCCTGTGCCCAACGGCTGATGATCGCGGCCATACTGGCGCAACCCGTCCGGCCCCGGCGTGGGAGAGTCGTGCAGGTGCACCTCTACCAAGCGGGGAAGGCAGAGTTCGAGCGCCTGTTCGAGGGTAGTAGGTCCGCAAAAACCAGCCAGCACATGCCCCGTGTCGAGGCAGATGGACAGATCAAGGGCCTCGGCCAGTTCCAGGGTCAAGTCGAGCGGGAATTCGATGGTCTCGATAGCCAGCAGGCGGCCAGGGATACCCGTTTCGCCCAGAATGGCCTTGAGGCTTTCCCTGGCACCTGCCTGAAACTGTCGCAGGATCATCGCTTGGGCCATCTGCGGCAGGCGCATCTGGGAGAACTCGGCGGCCAAAGCTCCGGTTGCGTGGCAGACGTATGCTTTGGGTTGAAGCGCATATGTGGCGTGGATGATGTCTACGATGGCGCGAATGGAGCCTCGGCGCACAGGCTCGAGCGGGGTAGATGGTTCAACAGACCATAGGGGCAGGTGGACGGTGTAGGTCAGCCCCCGGCTCTGTTGCAGGTTGGCAAGACTGCGGATGGCTGCGGGGGCAAACGCTTGAGGAAAGAACATCCCCAGGTCGCCACCCAGTTCGATCAGGTCAAAGCCAGAGTCTACCAGATTGCGTACGAGGCCAGCGTGGTCGAATGCTGCCAGGTAGGACAGAGCGTTGGCTGGGGTTAGCCCTGGGGGGATCAGAGCGTCCATCTGCATAGCCATGATGCCAAAGTGCATTGTGATCTCCTTGTCGAGCAGCATGGGCGGGAACCCCTTGTCCTGAGGACCAATGCGGGGCATGGAACCCATGCGCGTGCTTGTGCGTCCAGAGGTGTAGGGGTTATTCCTTGTGGCTAAAGCTTGTCAGGCGGTCCTATTGTACCCAGTTGTGCGAACAAGACAAGGCCAAACTGCGTTATTTGAGTGTTGGCGCGATAGCTGACCCGGCGGTTTGGCTGTGCTGGGTCGGCAAGGTGGACCGGTATCCGCGCCAATGGCGCAAACGCGCCATGCAGGGTATAATGGCTGCGGTGAGCCGCTCTCTGCCGGGCGGCAGGGCCACCCACTGATCGCCTTCTGTAGACATTGGGCGGCCTGTGTAGAAGGATGTTGTTACGACTGTGACCAAAACCGGCGATAGCCCACATGGACCCGACAAAATGATTTCACGGAGACCTTTCATGGCTCACCTGTTGAGATGGCTGGCGGTGGTCATCGTTGCGGTATGCACGATGCGCGCGGGCGTGAATAGCCTGGAACGCACGGACCCCACTCCGGCGATGGTTCCGACGGACTCGCTCGTATCCGCCTCTGACTCTGGGTGCGCCGAATGCCCGATTGTGCAACTGCCCATGCTGTATGCTGGGATCAAGAGGGAGGGCCGTCCTAGCGAGAGCCATCCTAGCGATGGGCGCTATGAGGCACACTTGCCGCTAGTCTACGCTCAGGTTGAGTCCAGGTATATGGTGGCGATACCGTTGCTTCTGAAGGGCGGGACTGCCCCGTTGATCGTGGGGGAGCCGCCTGCGCCAGTCACGTCGTCGGCGTCGCCCGAGCCAGAAACAGTGGGCGAGCCGGAAATGGTAGCCGATGTCTTTATCCGTGCAGAAGGCGACAAGCTGATGCTGCAAGGCAAGCCCTTCTACTTTCTGGGGGTGAATAGTTCACAGCTCTTGCAGCCCTACTTCCCAGATTGTGAGATTGAGCCGCAGATCAAGTATCTGGCCGAGACCAAGGGCGTGAACGTCGTACGCATCTGGTTCTTCCCTGGACATGACATGGAGCGCCTGGAGCGTGTGCTGGACCTGGGTAAGAAATATGGCATTTACTATATTGTAACCCTACAAAACTATCACTACTACAAGACGCAGGGGTGGTTTGCTCACCGCTATATCACGGAAGACTTGCCTCATGTGCGGGAGACTGTGACCCGATTCCGCGACAGGCCCGAGATTCTGATGTGGGAACTGATGAATGAGCCGAGTTGCGGGCCGGAGAATGGCAGCCAGGAATGTACCGACTATATGTACAAGTGGGCCAAGGCAGTGTCTACAGAGATCAAGACGCTGGACCCGAACCACTTGATTTCCGTGGGTACGACGTTGGGCGGCTGGACCATGCACGAGCAGGAGAATTACGAGCGCATGCACGCCTTGGAGACGGTGGATGTCGTCAGCATCCATCGGCGGGTGGGCAAGACCTCCAAAGCCGAGATGCGTGTAGCGGAAAAGTTGAACAAGCCCGTGTTTGTGGGTGAGGCGTACTATATGGCGTATAACGATGACTGCTGGCCCATCAACGGTGAGGTGTTGGGCGAACGCGCGCGCTATATCGCCAAAGACCTGGAATGGTCCTTTGCACATGGCATGGACGGCTATCTCCTGTGGGAGCATACGTCAGGGGAGATTGTCACGACAGGGGGCGACTCGCAGTGGATTTGCGACGCGTATGTGTACATGGAGAATGACCCCACGTATCAGGTATTCCAGGAATACCTGCACAAGTTCCTGAGCGGGCAGGTGGTTGACTCGCAGAAGGTCGGCCACGACGACGATTGATTCCTGGACGCGCCGCCGTTCAGGGAGCGCGATGCTCGATAGGCCCCAGAGGCAGCTGGTCGTCGGCCTGTGGGACGTCTGCGTGATCCTTCACCGGCCCCAGCCGGTTGTTGGTCGTGGGATCGTAAAAGCCCACGACCAATGTGTATTGCCCCGTTGCCAGGTCTGGCGGGAGTGGGATATCGTAGGTGTCTACGACGGTTTCGTCGGGAACCCAGGTCGTGGTTGGGCGTGTCCCGCGCACGGGGAAGTCGTCTCGCTGGGCAACCACCTGTCCGCTTGCATTGACCAGATGGGTGAACACCTTGTAGGACAGGGGCGGGGTGTCCAATGCCTGCCAGTAGAGCGTGACGCGCAAGTAGGCGCCTTCTGTTGCGCTGATCCTGGTCAGATCGTAGCCAAGCAGCGCGACAAGGGCGGGGTCTCCGAATGTAGCCTGTACCTCATGTTGGGGGGCCAGTTCGCCCTGGGACTGAGTGGGCGGGCGCGGCAGAACGCGAACGTGCCCCACGGTGGCCTCCACATCTCCCATACGTACCCGCCAGGGCATCACTCCGCCGGGGCAATCCGGCGGAACCGGGACATCTATTGCAATGCGGGCCATCCCCTCGCCGGGCGGGATTTCCACCAGCTTGTGGGCGCGGGCTGGCTGGCCTAGCAGCACCTCCAGCGAAGCCTCCTCCTGTGTTCTCTGCACATAGACCGCCAGATGAGCTACCTCACCCGCCTTGATTCGCTGCAATGCCTGTTCCCAGCCGACGACCTGAGACCCTGCCACGCGGATAGAGCGGGCGCTGTCGGATGTTGCGCTGTGGGCCGCCAGAGGCACCGGCTCGGAAGTGCGAGAGGGGGTCTTGGCGAAGAGGAGCAGGCGCTTTGAGCCGAAACGCCATTCGCGGTGAGCGGCGGATTGGGCATCTAGCCAGGCTTCGAACTGCCGCGCGGGGTCCATGCGAAGCGCGTCCTCGTTGATCACCAACCAGACGGCCTCATGCTCCTCCCAGATGGGGGCGAGAATCTGTTGTGCGGTGTCCGCGTGCATCTGCTGGCCGTAGGGGATGCCGATAAACTCGCCGGGCCAGTGGTAGGCGAACACCGGCCAGGGTTGATCGGTATGAAGGACTATGGCGTCTTGCGGTTGGGCGTGGGCGCGCAGGGTGAGCGCAATAGACTCATAGTTATCTGAGCGGTAGCGATCGCCGTAGTACCTGTGTAGTCCCCAACTGGACATGGCGATCAAGGCGACTGTCAGGCCGATGCCCACCCAGAGCCGCGCCCGCCCGGCTCGCTCCGCCAGGGTGATGACAACCCAAGAGAGAAGCAGGTAGAAGGGGGGCGCAAAGGGCAGAAGGTAGCGCGCCTCGGGCTTGGGGAGATAGCCGATGGAGCGCGGCAGCATGGTGATCAGCCAGACGACCAGAGGCGGCAGGGCGATGGTTAGCAGCAGCAGCAGGATACTGCCTGGCCTGCTCCCCCAACGGGTGTTGCGTCGCCAAACCATGACCGCCAGGCCCACCACAACCAGCACCGCAACGGCGATGACGATGGGGAGGTATCGGTTGATGTGTGTAGAGGCTCCCACTGTAAGGAGGGTGGCATACAGTTGCAGGTAAAGCTGTGGATCAAAGGCAGACTGGGACGACCAGGACCTCATGCGGGGGATCGCATACCAGAGCCAGGGAGCGAATGCGACCAACGCGAGCGCCTGCAATGCGGCCCATTGGAGCAGGAGCCGTCCGCGGGTGGGCCAATCGCGCTCCAGGCGCAAGGTCCACAGCCAGTATAGCCCCTCGATGACCAGCAGAAAGGCCAGCAGGTAGAGGGTCCAGAGGGCGGCGATGGTTGTGGCGAGGTACGCGAGGGCGACGCGCCAACTGGGCTGCCAGCGCAAGCGCACCGTGCAGGCGAGGCTGAGGGTAGCCAGCAGGCCGCCCAGCATGTACATGCGCGTTTCCTGAGACCACCAGATGGCCAAGGGGGAGACGGCCAGCAGCAGCGCGCCGCCCAGGGCGATCCAGGGGCGGCCCGGCGCGAGCAGACGGCCCAGATACCAGAGGGCCGCCACGGTCAGCGTGCCAGAGATGGCCGAGAGCAGGCGCACAGCGAACTCGCCATCGCCTGCCAGCCCTAGCCAGAGCCGCAGCAGGAGAACATAAAGGGGTGGGTGTACGTCGGCAGCCATCAGGCGCGCAATATCCAACACGCCGTGACGGGCCACCCACACAGTCCAGCCTTCATCCCACCAGATGTCGGCATCTGTCAGGAGGACGAGCCGCAAGCCAAAGGCAACCAACAGAATGGCTGCCAGCCCAAACAACGGGCGGCGCTCGATGGCCGCTGTTGCTGGGTGTCTGCTGGCGTAGCCCGAATCAGTTGACGGGTTCTCGGTCATCTACTCGTGGCCCTATCGGGTAGCTTGTCTGATAGTTGGAAGCAAAAGACAGTCTATCCGAAAGGGCCAGTTTGTCTAATCGGCCATCAGGCGGCTACCGGCTGCTACGATGGCGGGTGCAACTGTTGGAGGACGGCGTTGGCCCCCTTGATCAGTCCGAAATCAGAGACCACAGTGACAAAGAGGAACCCTTCATCTAGCCAGTGTTGGGCGGTTTCGGGCGTACCGGCGATGCCAGGGATTTTGCCTGTAGCGTGGCAGGCGTCGCGGACGCTGAGGATAGCCGCCTCGTGCGCGCTCTTGCCCTGGGGTGTGGTCAAGTCAACGCCCATCGAGAGAGCCAGGTCGCTGGGGCCGATCCAGCAGCCATCCACGCCATCGACGGCCAGAATCTCGCGGGCGTGTTCCACCGCCACCTGCGACTCGATCTGGACAGCGACGAAAAGCTCTTCGTTAATCGCTTTCGTATAGTCATCACCAAGAAAGCCCGTGCCAGTAGGTCCCATCGAACGGCCACCGCGTGGGGGATAGCGGACGGCGTAGGCGGCGGCTCTGGCCTCCTCGGCAGAGTTGACCAGGGGAATGACGACACCCAGCGCACCACGATCCAGAGCGCGGCCGATGGTATAGTAGTCGTTTTGCTGCACGCGCAGCATGGGGGTGGCGTTGGCCAGACAGATGGCGCGGAAGGCGTCCATAGCCTGCTGGTCGTCCCATAGGCCGTGCTGCATATCCACCAGGACAAAGTCGAACCCGGCCTGGGAGAGCAACTCAGCGATGAGCGGGGAGCCAAAGACCAGGCCCGCTCCCAGGGCGGCTTGCCCTGCCTTTAGCTTTTGCAATGTGTTATTCGAGCGCATGGGCATTTCCTTTCTGTGCGAGGCATGATCGGTAGACTGGTTCGTAGCGCCAGCGTCTTGCGGATGTGGCCTCGGCTGATCGAGGCGGGGCTGCTCCGCCTCGGACTGAAGCAAACGATCTATGAGGTGCTGCATGCGGTCATAGTGGGAACCGCGCCAATAGATTCTCCCACAGGTGGGACAGATGCGGAATTCTTGGTAGTACTCTCTGGTTTTGGGTGGCAGACGGTCAACGATTGTCGCCTTGTCCACGGGCTTGAGCAGGGTATTGCAGCGCAGGCAGCGGCTGAACGGAGCGACGGATTGCGAGAGGGCAAAGCGACGCAGCACCTCCGCTACCTGTTGTTGTGGGTCGATCTCGCGGACAAAATAGCCATGCGTGACCTCGGTTCTCTTGAGCAGCCCCCGGTCTTTGGTCAGTAGAATGCGCTCCTCCGCGTGGGAAATGTGGGCCAGTTCCGCGTCGGTGTAGTCGTTTCGGTACAAGGTGTCGAATCCGAGCATACGCAGGTACGCGGCCAGCTTGCCCAGGTGCGTGTCTAGCACAAAGCGGGCCACTGGCAAGGGCTGGGGGCGAACGCGTAGCAAGGGCGTGATGTCGATGGACGTGAACCGTGGATAGACGCTGACCCTGTCGCCGTCGCGAACCTGATAGTCGAAGCCCACCGAGTTGCCGTTGACGAGAATCAGGTCTATTTCGGTATGGGGCACGCCCAAAGACTCGATCATGTCCTTGATCGAGCGACTCAGCTCGAAGGGATGGTCGATTAGCGTATGTTGCTGCGTAACTGGCATAAAGTCGTTCAGCTCGGCATAGAACCGAAGGTATGCGTGGTTCATCTCACATTCAACCGACACCGTTACCTGTTGGCATGCCCGCCGGGTTCAGGCGAGGCTGCTCAAGGGCTTGTTGGCGTCGCGGAGAACGTCTGCGGGCACATGCTGATGCGCCTCGATCCACTTGGGGGCCAACTCGGCCTCTTCTTTGGGCCTTCCCATGACCCAGGCAGCCACCAGTTGCCCACCCCGCAACCACCAGATGCTAAAGGCGGCCTGCTCTATATCGCCCCGGTGGATGATCTCGTCTGCGCCGGATGTATCGCCCCAGAACTCGTAGGATAGATCAAATACGTCAGAGAAGAAATAGGGCACGTACACAAGGGGGCGGCGCGAACCCATCATATTCCGTACGGCGCGTTTGGCCTGTTGCACAGCATTGTCCCAGTGCTCAATGTGGCGCTGTTTGTCAAAGATCACATCGCGGTAGTTGGTCACATCGCCCGCGGCCCAGATATCGGGAATGTTGGTTTCCAGGTATTCGTTGACGACGATTCCCCGGTCGATGTCGAGTCCGCTGTTCTCGAAAATGTCCGTGGCGGGGCGCACGCCGATTCCGGCCACCACCATGTCCACAGGCAACCGCTGGCCTGAGCCGAGCACGACCTCGGACACGTGGCCCTCCCCGGCGAACTCGCGGATAGTGTTGCCAGGGAGAAGGGTGACTCCCCGCTGCTCGTAGTACTGTTGGAAAAAGCTGGACGCCTCTGGTGTGAAAAACTTTTGCCAGACGCGATCTTCGGGGAATACCATCGTAGTCTCGACGTCGTATTGCCTGAGGGCGGAGGCGACCTCCATGCCGATGAACCCGGCCCCAATGACAACGGCGCGCCTGGCTT
>JAAYXX010000340.1 GCA_012515695.1 Chloroflexota bacterium | reverse complement strand
CCATCCGGGTTGACCTGTCGCTTGAAGGTGGCCAGCGCCTCGTCGGACACGTCCGCCGCGCCCACGACGATAGAGCGCCCGTCCGGTTGGTGCCAGTTCTGCGCCAACATGCCCCGGCCCGTGGCCCCGATCACGCCGATTCTGACCTGATCCATGATGCCCCCCTTGCTGGAAGATAATTGATGTGGTAACTGCGCCGGGATAGCCAGGAATGGCCGTCCGCGCTATAGGCATTATAGGCGATATGGGGCGGCGGGCAACGGCGGCGGGGGATTGCGCGGCTAGAGCCCTGTGGTTGCTTTTCCTGGGGTCTATGGTTTATAGTCGGGGAGATTTGCTTTCCAGGGGGTGCAATCGCGCAACCGCCTGGGAGCCAGGTGCGTAATAGATGGTGTTAGCGTAACCATCAGTGCAAAAGGAGCAAGATCTATAATGAACAAGTCTCAATTTGATCAGCATGCCAAGATTCTGGGGTGGCTCTTTATCATTATGCACGCCCTGGGGCTGGTGATTGGTGGGTTTGTGTTCCTTCTGCTGGCCGGGATTGGGGTTGTGTCTGGCGAGCCGGAAGCCCTGGGAGTGCTGGGGCTGGTTGGCCTGTTTGTGGCGCTAGTCACTGCCGTGCTGTCCATTCCGGGGCTGCTGGCGGGATATGGCCTGCTCAAGCGCACGAGCTGGGGCCGCATCCTGGCGATCATCATTGGCATCTTGAACCTGCCCAGTTTCCCTTTTGGGACGGCGCTGGGAGTCTATGCCCTGTACATCATGTTCCAGGATGGGGCGGAGGCGTATTTCTCCGGCGTGCGAGAGCCTGAAGTATAGCAAAGCGGTTGCGAAACCGGATTCCGCCCAAGGAACACGATAATACGGGGAAAGAGTGGGGATGGCCGAGCAGCGAGTCCGCGCTTTCTCTGAGGCAGCGCCAACCTTGGCGCTGCCAGGTTAGGCGATAGGAGGAAGAGTACGCCATAATACCTTGTGATAGTCCAGCATTTTCAGCCATTTATGGGATGCCCTTTCCGCTTGTTGATCTATTGTAAACAGGGTTACCGCCCTTTACAATGGAGACATAACGGCTACAGCAGCGAGGTCTTGACGTGTGTATCAGTCTGGCAACTGGAGGTAGTTGAGGCCAGAGACGGCAGGTCACTTCTGTCGTAGTACAGGGGCGTCGAGAATGGCTAATGCAGCATTGCTCGTTCAAGGAGGTTACAATGCAAGCGACGAATCACAAGGACATGTCACAGAGCAGCGTTGTCGTAGGTTGGGTCTTTATTGTGGCGAACTCGCTGCTGCTGATTGCTGGCGCGGTGGTATTCTTTTTGCTGTTCGGCCTCGGATACGCCGCCTGCGCCTGGGAGCCGTTACTGATCCTGGGTGGTCTCGGTTTGTTCCTGGGTGTGCTGATCATCGTGCTGGCCCTGCTGGGCATCCTGGCTGGGTGCGGGTTGGTCAGGTGCTGTGAGTGGGGGCGCAAGCTGGGCATCATCGTAGCTATATTGGGGCTGATCTGCTTCCCCATCGGGACGCTGGTTGGTCTCTATGCCCTGTTTGTGCTCTTGCAGGATGGGGATGATGGCTGTCATGACCATGATCATGGCCACAAGACGGGCTGGTTCCCGCCTCGTCACCGTCATCCGAAAGAGCCTTGCTTCCCGAAGGACCCGTGCCGTCCAAAGGATCCGTGCTATCCGAAGAAGCCTTACCATCGTGAGGAGCCAGAATATCCGCCGAAGCATCGGTATCCGAAAGAGCCTCGCTATCGTGAGGAGCCAGAGTATCCGGAGTATCGGTATCCCAAGGAGCCTCGCTATCGTGAGGAGCCAGAGTACCCGCAGCACCGGTATCCCAAGGAGCCTCGCTATCCTGAGGAACCCGAGTATCCGGAGCGCCGGTATCCGAAGGATCCCTGCCCTCCGAAGGATCCATGCTATCCTCCGGAGCAGCGGTATCCGAAAGACCCGTGCTATCCGAAAGACCCGTGCCCTCCGAGGCCTCCCTGCCCTCCGAAGGACCCGTGTCCTCCGAGGCCTCCCTGTCCTCCGAGGGACCCGTGCTATCCTCCGGAGTACAGGTATCCCAAGGATCCGTGCCCTCCGAGGAAGCCTACCTGTCCGCCGGACCCTTGCGAGCCGCGGAGACCTCAGGCAGAGGATGAAGCTGAGGTTTAGTATGGCTTGTGTCTGCTGACTGAACTGCCAGTTCGTGAATGAAGGCTGAACGTTACCACACCAGGTTCAACTACCTCGCGCGGGGTGTCCGCTTTGGAGCGGACGCCCCGCTTCGCGTGTGTCGCAGCCAGCCCTCGCCTGTTGTGCGATGGTTGGCGATTTCGCATCAGGACTGTTAAGGTCGAGGAGGAGAGAAGATGCATAACGGGGTTCCTGCAAGGGGGCCAGCGCCGGACAATCGAAAACGGATGTTCGTAGCCATACTAAAATCCGCCCTGGTGGCGCTGGTGATGGCGGTTGTGCTGTTTCTGGTAGCAGGGCGGTGGGATTGGACCATGGGCTGGGTCTACACCGGGTTGGTGCTTCTCAGTGCGGCAGCGTCGGTGCTGGCCGCCGGGCCGGATTTGCTGGCTGAACGATCCGCTATACCGCAGGGGGCCAAGCGGTGGGACGTGCCTCTGTCCATCCTGGTCGCCAGGGTAGGCCCGCTGGTGACGGTATTGGTGGCGGCGCTAGATGAGCGCATGGGCTGGTCCAGCGTAGCTGCCTGGCTCCAATGGGTATCCGTAGTGGTGGCGCTGTTGAGTATGGCGTTTGCCGCGTGGGCGATGGCGGTCAATCGCTTTTTCTCGGCGGTGGTGCGCATTCAGGCCGATCGCGGGCATCAGGTGGTGACGGGCGGCCCCTATCGCTTTGTGCGGCATCCAGGATATGCGGGAAGCGTCCTCTTTCAGTTAGCGACGCCGTTGATTCTCGGCTCACTATGGGCGCTGATTCCGGCGGCGCTTACGGTGGCGGTGCTCGTGCTGCGGACTGCCAGAGAGGACCGCACCTTGCAGGCAGAACTAGAGGGGTATATGGAGTATGCTCATCGCGTGCGCTATCGTCTGTTGCCGGGGGTTTGGTAACAAGCCACGACAGCCCCTTGTGGAAGGCAGCTATCTGGGATAGAATAGAGTCAACGGTATTCGTTTCGCCATCATCGTGCCAGTCATGGGCATGTCTGGAAGGGTCTGCATGGAAGTGAACGGTGGAACGCCCGGCGACAACTCTACCCAGAGGACAGACACTCGCGTGGGCGTGCGGCGATGGTTGTCCAAGCAGGTCTTTTTCCTGCTTACGCTGGTGGCCCTGCTGTTTATCTCGGCGGGGCGGCTGGACTGGGTTTGGGGATGGGTGCAGGTGGGCCTGTACGTGGTCGTGGTGGCCGCGCAGGCGTTGCTATTGATCCCGCGCCAGCCGGAGCTGATTGCCGAGCGTTCTGGCTATCAAAAGGGCAGCAAGTCCTGGGATGTGGTCATTGCCGGGCTGGCGGCGGCCATTTTGCCCATGATTACGTGGGTGCTGGCCGGGCTGGACGTGCGCGGGACCTGGTCGCCTGCGCTGCCGGTCTGGTTGCATCTGCTGGCCGCAGTCGTCTGGCTGCTGGGTTATGGCCTGACCATCTGGGCGATGACCGCCAACCCGTTCTTTGGCACAATGGTACGCATCCAGGATGAGCGCGGGCACACGGTGGCGATGGGCGGCCCTTACCGTTATGTGCGGCATCCGGGCTATGTGGGGGCGATCTTGTTCCAGTTGGTGACGCCTATCCTGCTCGGCTCGCTGTGGGCGCTGCTGCCGAGTGTGGTTGCCGCCGCGTTGTATGTGGTTCGTACTGCGCTGGAGGACCAGACCCTTCAGCGCGATCTTACAGGTTATCGGGAGTATACCGCGCAGGTGCGCTATCGGCTTTTTCCGGGCGTTTGGTGAGGCGAACGAGTACGCGGCGTAACCCGGCGTGCCATCGCGTAGGCAGTTGAAACTGCACCAAGCAGCGCATCGCCAACTTGTTGGCGACGCAACGGTTGCCACGGTTTATGAGTTTTAACAAAATAGCTCAGTAACAGCCATTAGATGGGCGGTTGAAACCGCAGCAACCATTGCCAAGTCGCCCTTCGGCGACTGGCTCCCTAGCCTGCGAAGGCAGGCGCGCCATGCATGGCGATTGCAATGGTTGGTGCAGTTTCAACTGCCTATGAAATGGCACGGCAGGTTACCGAGTTAAATAGTCATTCTCCATCAACCGCCCATCGCAATGGCTGCTACCAAACTATTTTGTTAAAACTCGTATTTGTAGCTATTTGCCATGTAAGGAGGCTGTCGGAGGGGCGTTTCGTCGAAAACAAAGGAGGATGCCACCATGTCCAGCGCTACTGCTGCCGGTTCAACCGGCCAGGCTGTCGCCAGTGACCCGGATCGCATTCTGCCGATCAACGTATTCGCCGACATTTGTGGGATTGTGATGCTGATCATTCTGCTGGATGGCTTCCCCGATCGGATCGGGGTCATTCGTAACGCGCACAAGCCAGGGAGTTACCTGCCCCTCCTTTCCGCCGAGTTTCGCGAATATATCCCTCTGCTGAATCTCTGGTGGGGTATGGCGCTGGCGCTGGCGGTCGTTCATCTGCACTATGGGCGGTGGACCAACCAGACGCGGCTGGCCGATGTGCTGCTCCGGCTGGTGGCCGTGGTGATCCTGGCCCGGCTGATCAGCCTTGACCGGATTGTAGGCCCTCCCCCCTCCTGGGCGTTTCAGGGCTGTCTCACGGGTATCTATTTCATTCGTGTGAACGAGCGGCTGGTGCCCACGCTCAACCTGTCCATCAAGGGGGGGATGCTGCTCCTGCTCGTGGGCAAGCTCTACGGTATCTATGTCCACTACAGGCGGCTGTTCAGACGGGCGACCTGAGCCGCCGCGCCACAGCCTATTTGTCGCGCAGAAGGCGGGGTTACGCTGCCAGGCAACTCCCGCGACCTCGTGCTGACCTTTCTTTGACGCATTACTCCCGTCTGTGCTAGAATCCCCCTAGAGTACGCAAGCGGAGGGCGCAATGCCAGATATCGTTGTGCTAGGCAGCCTCAATATGGACCTGGTAGTTCGGACCTCGCAGATGCCGCGACCGGGCGAGACCGTGCGCGGGTCGGGGTTTGCCACCATTCCGGGCGGGAAAGGGGCGAACCAGGCGGCCGCCGCTGCCCGACTGGGGGCGCAGGTGGAAATGGTTGGCCGGGTGGGCCAGGACCCCTTTGGCCCGGTGATCCTGGAGAACATGCGCTCGCAAGGCGTGGGGGTCTCGCGGGTCATCGCGGACGCCGACGCGCCCAGCGGCGTAGCGGTGATCGTGCTCGACGCCCAGGGCGAGAACTCGATTGTGGTGGCCCCTGGCGCGAATGACCGCGTGACGGTGGACGATGTGTACGCGCTGCGCGGGCTGCTGGCCGAGAGCCGCTATCTGGTCACACAGTTTGAAACCCCACTGCCCGTTGTGCAGGCGGCCATTCGCCTGGCGAACGAGGTGGGCACCCCCGTAATCCTCAATGCGGCCCCGGCGCTGGCTGTGGGGACGGATGCCCTGCATGGCGTGCAAGTGCTGGTGGTCAACGAGTCCGAGGCCCAGGCGCTGACCGGCAGCGAGGTGAGCAGCTTCACAGCCGCCGGGGAAGTGGGCCGCCAGTTGTCTCGCATGGGTATCCCCGTGGTCATCCTGACGCTGGGGGCCAGAGGCGCTTTGTTGGTCACGTCGGACCAGGCGGTGCATGTGCCTGCGCGCCGGGTCGATGTGGTCGACACCACCGCCGCGGGAGACGCTTTTGTGGGCGCGCTGGCCGTGGCGCTGCTACGGGGAATGGATTTGGTGGAGGCCACGCGTTACGCCACTTGCGCGGGCACGCTGGCGACGATGACCCTGGGCGCGCAACCGTCTCTGCCAACGGCGGAGCAAGTGCAGGCGTTTTACGAGGGAGGCCCATTCTGAACACATCTCACTCTCTCGTCGGAATTATTGCCAACCCCGCATCGGGTAAGGATATTCGCCGCCTGGTGGCCCATGCCACCACTGTGGACAACCAGGAGAAGGTGAGCATTGTCCGGCGCGTGCTGGTTGGCCTGGGGGCTGCTGGCGTGCAGAACGTGCTGCTGATGCCCGACACCTACAGACTGGGCGAGCGCGCGCTAGACGGACTGAGCCGGGTGGGGCAACCATTGCCCCAAGCCAGCGTGTTGGAGATGCCGGTCACCGACGGCGCGGACGATTCTGAGTTGGCGGCAGCCCTGTTCCGCGAGGCGGGTGCGGGCTGCATCGTCGTGCTGGGCGGAGATGGAACGGTGCGCTCTGTCTCCAAGGGGGCCGGGGAGGTGCCCGTGCTGGCGATTTCCACTGGCACGAACAATGTGCTGCCAACGTTCACCGAAGGGACCATCGCCGGGTTGGCGGCAGGCGCTGTCGCGTGCCAGCAGGTGGACCTGGAGGCTGTGGCCGTGCGCCACAAGTGGCTGGAGTTGGTGGTGAACGGGCTGTCCCGCGAGCGCGCTCTGGTGGACGTAGCGGCGCTGTCGGGGTCGTTTGTTGGCTCGCGGGCCGTCTGGACTATCCAGGATTTGCGGCAGGTGATCGTCACCCGCGCCGATCCGGCGAGCATTGGCATCTCGGCCATTCCGGGGGTGGTCAGGCCCGTTTCCGTTAAGGAGCCGGTAGGTCTGGCCCTCACGTTGAGCGCGCAGGCGAGTTGGCGCGTGTTGGCGGCAATTGGGCCGGGGATCATTGACCAGGTGGGGATTGCCGCTGTTCAAGTGATCGAGTTGGGGGAACAGGTGCCGGTGGACACGCATCGCCCCCTGGTGCTGGCGCTAGATGGCGAGCGGGAGGTCGTCCTGTTCGAGTCGGACAGCGCCTATTTGACCTTGCGGGCAGATGGTCCCTGGATTGTGGATGCGTGGCAAACATTGCAGGAGATGGCCCGGAAGGACTTGTTCCGTCACTAACCCTCGATACATTACATTACTATTGGAGGCATCATGGCAATACGAGCGGATGTAGCAGTTATTGGTGCGGGACCCGGCGGTTATGTGGCCGCGTTGCGCGCCTCGCAGTTGGGAGCCAAGGTAGTTTGCATTGACAAGCAATGGGTGGGCGGCGTTTGCTTGAACGAAGGGTGCATCCCCACCAAGGCCCTGCTGCGTAGCGCGGAGGTGTATCAACTGGCGAAAGAAGCCGCCAAGTATGGCGTGGTGGTGGACGAGCCGGGCATTGACTGGGCCAAGGTGCAGGCGCGCAAGCGGCAAGTGATCGAGCAAGAAGTACGCGGCGTGCGTATGCTGCTCGACCGGGCCGGTGTGCAGGTGTTGATGGGCGAGGCGGCTTTTATCCGCCCGGATACCCTGAGCGTGCAACTGGCCGACGGCAAGGAAACCGTCGTGGCGGACAATGTGATCATCGCGACGGGGTCGCGCACCATGCAAGTGCCCATCCCCGGCCTGGATAGCCCTGGCGTAATCGACCATGCGGGCGCGTTGTCTCTGGAAAAGCTGCCCGCGAGCCTCTGCGTCATCGGCGGCGGGGCGATTGGCCTGGAGTTTGCCAGCCTCTACAGTATTCTGGGCGTTGAGGTCACGGTGGTCGAGATGCTGCCACGCATCGCGCCATTGATGGACGCGTCTATCGGCGAGGGGTTGGCCTGGAGCCTGGGCAACCAGGGGGTCAACATTTTCACCGGCACGCGGGTCACGTCGGTTGCCAAGACTGACGCAGGGCTGTTGGTCTCTATGCAGACGGCGGACGGCGAAGAGCAGGTAGAGGCCGAGTTGGTGTTGTCGGCCATCGGGCGCGCGCCGAATGTGGAGAACCTGGGGCTGGAGAATCTGGGGATCAAACCCACTCGCAAGGGCATTCAGGTGGATGACCGAATGCGGACCATCGTGCCGCATGTGTACGCCATCGGCGACGTGGCGCTCGAGGGGCCTATGCTGGCCCATGTGGCTTCTCACCAGGGTGTCGTGGCGGTGGAGGATGCGCTGGGGCATACTGCGCGCATGGATTACACCGCTGTGCCGAGCTGCATCTTTACCGTGCCGGAAGCGGCGGGGGTTGGTCTGACGGAGGAAGAGGCCCGTGCCAAGGGGTACGATGTGCAGGTGGGCGTCTTTTCGCTGGCGAACAACGGCAAGGCCATCACAATGGGCGAGACGGACGGCTTTGTCAAGATCGTCTCCGAGGCCGAATATGGGGCCGTGTTGGGTATGCACGCGGTTGGCCCGCACGCCAGTGACCTGATTCTCGAGGGGACGTTGGCGCTGTCGCTGGAAAGTACGCTGGACGAGATCGAGCATACGATCCATGCGCATCCTACGCTGGGCGAGGCCATCGCCGAGGCGGCGCTGGCCGCTCGCGGGCGGGCGCTGCATCTGCCCCGCAGGTAACGCGTCTTCTGATCAAACAACACGCCGCTCCCGGCTGTGGCAGGCTGGGGGCGGTGTTTGTTTAGGGCGCACGTGGCCACGAGGGGAGGAGCGCCGCCATCGGTAGCGGCCAAAGCGCGGCAGGAATGCCGCGGCTACGGAGGAGCGCGCCGCAGCCTGCGGTGGGTTTTTTGTCAACACCGGGCAATAATGCTATAATCGGTCAGACTGTGTGGCTGCATCCAGGCGTTCCACTCGGCAAGTGGCCATTTGTGGTGCAGTCTATTTTATCATAACCTTTCTGCTCTCGCGGATCAGCAGCCAGCCCCTGTTTGGTCGTGATGTGCGAGGGCAAGCCCAAAGGGAGGAGGCAAGCATTGCGTACTTATGAGTTGATGTTCATCGTTCGGCCAGAGCTTGAAGAAGAGGCACTCGATGCCTTGGTCGAGCGCGTGCAACAGATCATGACCGACAACGGCGGTCAGGTGGAAAAGGTTGATCGCATGGGCCGTCGGAGATTGGCGTATCCCATCAAGAAGCATCGCGATGGGCACTATGTGCTGATTCATGCCGGTCTAGAGCGGGCCGCGATGACCGAGTTGGAGCGCTATCTCAAGTTGTCCGAGGACGTGATTCGCCATCTGTTGGTGCGCGCAGACGAGGACTAGTCCCAGGGACTCTTAGGACCTAGCTGCTAAAGTATTCAAGGAGACTAAAATTGGCCGATAACGAGATCGAACGGGAAGAAGAACAGCAACCCTCTGAAGAGGGGCGGCGACGGGCGTACACGAATGACCGGCGTCCTGCTGGCGGCGGCGGTGGTGTAAACCGCGAGCGCCGTGGCGGTGGCGGTGGTGGCGGCGACCGACGAGGCGGCTTTCGTCGCGGCGGGCGTCGTGGTAGCAAGGTCTGCCAGTTCTGCGTAGACAAGCTAGAGATCGACTATAAGGATATCGCTTTGTTGCGCAACTATGTTGGCGAGCGCGGACGCATTTTGCCGCGCCGCAAGACTGGCACCTGCGCCAAGCACCAGCGTTTGATTGCTCAGGCTATCAAACGGGCACGACATATCGCCCTGCTACCCTATACCGGGGAGCATGTCCGCGTCATTGGCGGCTGACCCTGCGGTATAGTTGCATGATGCTTCAAACCCGGCGTTGACTGGGTGAATTGTAGGGGTATAGGACATGTCGTTGTCCTATACCCCTCTGTTTTTTGAATCGCCTTTTTTTCTTGCTGATAGAGGTAACAGATATGCCCAAAAACGTAGAGAACCCCAAGCCGACGCGCAAGACCGAGTCGCGCCGGGAGAAAGAGAGACGGACGAACCAGATTCTGGTGCTCGGCACTGGCGTGGTGCTGGCGCTGGTCGTCCTTATCCTGGGCTGGGGGCTGCTTGACCAGTATGTGTTGCAGCCACGGCGGCCCGTAGCTGTCGTAGCGGGCGAAGAGATCTCGCTGTCTACGTTTGTGAAAAACCTCCAGTATCGCCGCATGATGTACCATGATTATCTATCGCAGATGGAACAGAGCCGCCTGCAATACTCTAGCTCGGAAGAAGATCAGAGCTTTATGCTGCAATATCTGGATCAGCAGATTGCCGCGCTGGAAAGCCAGCTTGTGAGCCTGCCTGATGCTGTGTTGAGCGAACTGATCGACGACAAGCTGGTCCGCCAGGAAGCGGCGCGGCGCGGTATCACCGTCTCGCAGGAGGAAATTGACATCGCCATAGAGCAGGCGTTTGGCTATGATCGCAACCCGCCCACGCCGGTTGCTGAGGAGCCGACGCCCGCCGTGTCTGTCACCGAAACGGAGGCTGTCACGGATACGACGTCAACAGCCTCTATCACCGAGACGGAGACTGTGACGGACACGACGCCCACAGTTACGGCGACGCCTATGCCTACCTCGACGCCTGCGCCTACGCCTACGCCGATGACGGAGGAGGCGTTCATCCAGCAGTCGACCGAGTGGTACAAGACGGCTGAGGAACTGGCTGGCTTTACGAAAGAGGATTTCCGCGTTTTGGTGGAAAGCTCGCTATACCGCCAAAAGCTAGAGGAAGCCATTGGCGCAGAGGTGCCTGCCACGGCGGAACAGGTCCAGGCCCGTCATATCCTGCTGGAGACTCGCGAGGAGGCGGAGGCTGCTCTTGCTCGCCTGAAGGATGGAGAAGACTTTGATGCGCTGGCTGCCGAGCTATCGCAGGATACGATGACAAAGGATATCGGCGGCGACCTGGGGTGGTTCCCACGCGGTCAGATGTTGGTCGAGTTTGAAGAGGCGGCTTTTGCGCTGCAACCGGGTGAACTGAGCGAGGTGGTGGAGACTAGCGCCGGGTTCCATATCATCCGGGTGGATGGGCGCGAGGCCGACCGGCCTCTGGAGGAGTATTTCTTGCAGCAGGCCAGGGCGATGGCGGTTGACGATTGGTTCACTGTGCAACGCGCCACGCAGACCATCGAGAACTATATGAGCAAGTTCACCATTCCCAAGGACCCGTGGGCGCGCTAGTCACGCGCAGAACAGTTTGGCAACAGCGAAGGATGGGTGGCTTCAACTGCCTGCGAATCCTTCAACGAGGCGGCGCTTAATGCGCCGCCTCGCGTCGTACATCCAGCACGTCTTTGAGGCTTTGCAGCTTGTTCAGCAGCAGCGCCAGTTCGCTGACGCTACGAATGCCCACCGTCGCGATGATGGTGGCTGTGCGGTCTTTGCTCGTGGAGACGTTGACTGAACTCATGTTCAGCCCCATGTCGGCCACGACGGCGGCGGTATCGCGCAACATGCCGCTGCGATCAAACGCCTCGATGTGAATGACCACCGGATAAGCTTGCTGCGTGCGGCCCCAAGAGACCTGGATTAGCCGCTCGCTATCGTCCACATTGATCACGTTGGGGCAGTCGGTGCGATGCACGGTAATGCCTTTGCCCCGCGTGATGTACCCGACGATGGGATCGCCGGGTACGGGCTTGCAGCAACTACCCAGGCGCGTGAGCAGGTCGCCGACCCCTGCCACCTCGATATCGGACGTGGGCGCGTCGGGGATCGCCTTGAGCTTGAGCGACTCGGACTTGTCGGACGCGTCGTCTATCTTTTTGGCGATAGTCGTGGGGCTGATGTCCCCATAGCCCACGGCGGCCAAAAAGTCGTCCACGCGGCTGTATTTGAACAGGGCGGCAATCTCGCCAAAAGACTCTTGGTCGAACCCCAGGCGGCGCATTTCGCGTTCGAGGATCTCTCTACCGGCGGTAATATTCTGATCGCGCTGTTGCTTGCGGAACCACTGGCGGATCTTCTGCCGGGCGCGCTGCGTGGCGACATAATTCAGGTGCGGGTTCAACCAGTCGCGGCTGGGGCCGCCCTGCTTGGCTGTGAGCACTTCGATCTGCTCGCCGTTGCGTAGCTGATAGTCCAGCGAGACCAGCCGCCCGTCCACCTTGGCCCCGCGACAGCGGTGGCCGATCTCGGTGTGAATCTCGTAGGCCAGGTCTACCGGCGTAGAGCCTTTGGGCAGGTCGACAATATCCCCCTTGGGGGTGAACACATAGACCCGCTCGGCAAAGACATCGCTTTTCATCGAGTCGACGAACTGGCGGGCGTCCTCGACATCCTCCCGCCATTCGGTGGCCTGTCGCAACCAGGCTACCTTGGCCTCCAGGCGCTCATCGCGCCGAGAGCCTTCTTTGTAGCGCCAGTGGGCGGCGATACCATACTCGGCTACCTGGTGCATCTCTTCTGTGCGAATCTGCGCTTCCAGCGGCCTGCCGTCCAGGCAGACGACGGCGGTGTGCAAGGATTGGTACAGGTTGTCCTTGGGCATGGCGATATAGTCGTCAAACTCGCCCGGAATGGGCCGCCACAGGCTATGGACGATACCCAGCACGTGGTAGCAATCCTGGACTTCTTGCACGATAATACGGATGCCGCGTACATCGTAGATCTGGTCGAAATCTCGCGATTTCTCCAGCATCTTGGTGTAAATGCTATAGATGTGCTTGGGGCGGCCAGTGATGCGCGCCTTGATGCCCTCACGCTTCAGGCGATGCTTGATAATCGAGATGACCCGCTCCAGATATTCGGTGCGCTCGGCTCGCCGTTCGGACAGCAGCCGGGCGATGGCGTGATACTGCTCTGGGTCCAGGTAGCGGAAAGACAGGTCTTCGAGCTGCCACTTGAGCTGCCAGATACCTAGCCGGTTCGCCAGCGGGGCGAAAATCTCGAGCGTTTCCCGCGCCTTGCGCTGTTGCTTATCGGGCGAAAGGTAATGCAGTGTGCGCATGTTGTGCAGGCGATCCGCCAGCTTGATGATCACGACCCGAATATCGTCCACCATCGCCAGGAACATTTTACGCATGTTCTCGGCCTGCTCTTCGCCCAGGTCGCCCCGGTCAATGTTGCTCTTTTGCTTGACCTTGCGTAGCTTGCTGACGCCTTCTACGAGCTTGGTTACTGTTTCGCCGAACTCGTTGGTCAGTTCTTTGGCGGTGATGTCCGTGTCTTCCAGTGTATCATGCAACAATCCAGCGACAATCGTCGGCACATCCATCCGCAGGTCCACCAGGATGGCAGCGACTTCCAGAGGATGGCAGATATACGGCTCGCCCGAAGCGCGCACCTGATCCTTATGGGCCGCCGAGGCATAGTCGATGGCGCGCTCGATCTCGGGCAACGCATCGGGATGCAGGCTTGCGATTTGGGTGAGCAACTCTTCTCTATTCACGATAGTGTCACTGAGTATAGTCGTCATAATAACATATTATATACTAAACCTTATCTGAGAGCAATTGCGCGTACAGCAGTTTTGTTTTTGGCCGCCGTTGGCCCTGGATTGTGGCGAGCTAGAGGCTGCCGGATGGCCCCCGAGCGGGGCGTCCGGTGATACGATGGGAGGAGAGTATGCCCGAACCTAAACGCGCCGAGTGTATCAGCCGCGTGGCGGGCCGCCAACTGGTCCCGGTGCTGTTGGTTGCCGCTGGTGTCGGGGCACGCCCCGGGGTGGAGCGGCTCATCGCGTCCGGGCGCGTCACCCTGAATGGCCGGGTGGTGCGCGATGTTGGCGTGCGAGCGGATCCCCAACGGGACACGCTCGCCGTTGATGGGTGCCCGGTGCGGCTGGATAACGTCTGCCGGTACATCGCCTTGCACAAACCCTATCGGGTGTTGAGCGACCTGGGCGACTCGGAAGGCCGGGCGACGGTGGCCGACTATGTTCCCATCCCCGGCGTGTATGCTGCCGGGCGACTGGACTATGATAGTGAAGGGCTGTTGCTCCTGACGGACGACAACTGGCTGCTACACCGCCTGACGCATCCCCGCTATGACCATCCCAAGACGTATCTGGCGCTGGTGGAGGGCATCCCTGATGAGCAAGCCCTGGCCCAACTGGCCGGGGGTGTGGTGGTCAAGGGCCACCGCACCAAACCGGCGGAGGTGGAACTGCTGACCGGCTCCCGCGAGCCTCAGGTGCCCCCGCGCTCGGTCCCTGCTCAACAGGGGGCAAATGTGCCCACCGCATGGCTGCGAATCGTCTTGCGGGAAGGGCGCAAGCGCCAAATCCGCCATATGACGGCTGCTGTTGGCCACCCGACATTGCGCCTGATCAGGACGGCTATTGGATCCATACGCCTAAACGACCTGGCTCCCGGTGAGTGGCGTGATCTCACCAACGAGGAACTCGACGCGCTGGCCAGGATGCTGCGATGATGGTTATTCCAAGGCCCGGTGGGTGGCAGCCTGGGCCTGACGGCCCTGGTTGCGGCTCTGGCGGTGTTGCCACCAGCCCAGCAGTCCGACTATAATGAAAATCCCGACGCAATCGGCGAGCAGGTCGGCCATTTTGGCCCATCGGCCTGGCACGAGCGACTGGTGCAGTTCGTCCGAGATGGCGTACAGGATGGCGAACGCCCCGGCGGTGTAGACGGGGCGCGAGGTCAAGAAGGTGGCGAGTTTCGGCCAGGAGGCCCGCAGCGCCCACCATGCCAGCAGGGCCAGCACGCCAAACACAAAAGCGTGCGCTGCATAGTCACCGACGTCATCCGAGACGCCCACCTTGCGGCCTGGATGGGGGAGTGCTGGCTGATCGGACAGCCAAAAGATCAGCGCCATCCAGCCGAGCAATGGCAACCAGTGCAAACACACGCTGCTTATACGGCGAAACCAGGTCCTATACATGGTTTATTGTCCGAAGGTAGAATGGCTGCTATGATTTGGGCTGATGACGGCTCCACCAGCGGTCAAAATAGTTGAGGACCAGCAGAGCGACAAACAGGGCGATGACGAAATCCCATTGCCCGGCGAGCATCAGCCCGCAGACGATCAGCAGGATCGCGATATCTATCCAGAAAATCAGGCGGGTTCCATCTCGCATCATTATCTGTAGCTCTGCCTATCTATAATGGTTGATCATCGGGCGCTGCCTGGAGCGAACTCCCTATGATCTGAAGGGTTACTAGGTATTATAGCACTAAACCTGACTAAAGGGAAAGGGCAAAGCGCCAATGTCATGGTTGATTTCGGGAGACGAGCCTGGCGTTGGCAGCTTGAGCGCCCTTGTGATAGTTCCGCCCCTCAGGTCTGAACGGTTATGCGCCAATTCGAGGCGCTCTTGGTCGCGTTTGCTTGCGAGCGTAGAGTCTCTATAATATACGCGCTTGACGCAATAGCTATGTGGGGGGTATATGAGTCTGGAAACCTGCACCATTCTCGCTTTCTGCATCTCGCTACTCATACAGGTGGGCTACCCCCTGTCCATAGCCCTCTATTTCCGGCGGCGCACCGCGGCCCCCTGGCAGGCGTTTCTCTATGGGACTCTGATCTTTGCCGTATTCCAGTTGTTCACCTGGTTGCCCCTGAGAGTCTACCTGGATACCCTGATGACTGCTCGACTGCGCGACAGCTCGGACGTGTTCTTGTGGATGCTGGCCCTGGCGCTGTCTACCGCGCTGGTGGAGGAGGCGGGCCGGTTGGTCGGGTTTCGGTTCCTCTTTTCGCGGGGTGGGCTGCGCCTGAACTGGCGAAATGGGGTGATGTACGGCCTGGGACATGGCACGCTGGAAACTGTGCTGCTGATTGCCGGGCTGACCTTTGTGCATCTGCTGGCCTATCTGACGCTTCATCGAGGGGACTGGGCGCTGTTGGTGCAATCGCTGGGAGCCGATGGCAACACGGCGCTCGGCGACGCGCTGTACGCTATTCTGGATACTACGTGGGACCAACCGTTGATCGTTGCGCTGGAGCGGGTGTTGGCCCTGCCGCATCAGGTAGCATGGTCTCTGATGGTAATGTCCAGCCTGATCGCCCGCCAGAAGCGCTGGTTCTTTTTTGCCATGCTATATCATGCCTCCATTGCCCTGATCGTTCCGGGGTTGGTGCGGCTGGTCGGGTTCGGGCTGGCGGAAGCGGCGAATGTGTTGTTTGCCCTCATCAGTCTGTGGATCATCATCAAGCTGCGCTCTCTGCTGCCGCAAGCGCCTCCCGTCGCCCAATTGAGGGGCAAACAGATCGCCGAATAGGGCGAGCAAGAGTCAGGTACATCAAAGGGCGCGACAATGGCCCCTTGCCGGGTCTGTCGCGCCCTGACGATATAATAGAGATTTACGTGGGTAACGCGGCGTGCCATCTCGTAGGCAGTTATAACTGCACCAACCGTTGCATCGGCATAGGCAGTTAAAACTGCACCAACCATTGCCAAGTCGCCCTTCGGCGACTGCAGATCAGCCCACGGAGGTGGGCTTCGCAGAGGTTGCTGCGGTTTTAACCGCCGGGTAGCGGCAGTTGAGACTGCACCAACATCCGCATCGGCATAGGCAGTTAAGACTGCACCAACCGTTGCATCGCCAGCTTGCTGGCGCAGCCGCTCTTCGGCGACTGTCTCCCTAGCCTGCAAAGGCAGGTGCGCCATGCATGGCGGCGCCAACTTGTTGGCGATGCAGAGGTTGCCGCGGTTTCAATCGCCCATCCTTTACCGAGCTATTTTGTTAAAACTCATACCCCTGGTTGCGGCCATCTTCCCTTGTCATGGGCGTCGGGCCATGCTATAGTACCCGATGTGCATGGTTAAACACCGGGCGGCTGCCGAACGGGGCAGGCAGCATAATGGTTGTGTGTGCAGACGCCGAGGCTCGCTTGTTCGCTTTGGATAGACTCACCCTATGGCAGAAGTATAGCATGCGAGGCGTCTGTTAGGCTACCAATACTTACCTGCGAAATGTCATCTGTTCTGCATAGTTTGTTGCATGATCTAGCATGGACAATTCGTTGTTCTCGGAAGAACTATTTATCCAGTACGTTAAAGATGCGCTGAACAACCTGCACGACACGGTGCGTCTGCAGAACAGTCCTTTGCTGGATGTGTTGCAGCTTGACACGGTGCCGGGCGGAACGGACACGGCCTCTCTGCGGGAACTGTTGCGAGACAGCATTGAGGCGCTGCGTCCCCCTGCTGACCTGCCGCTGGATTCGCGGGAATGGGGACGGTATCGCCTGCTGCTGCTGCGGTTTGTGCGCCGTTATAGCCTGTATGAGACCTGTCAGGAACTCGCCATCAGCGCGTCGTCCTACTACCGCTATCAGCAGGAAGCGATAGAGGCCCTGGCGCGCCTGCTATGGGAACGTTACCAGCCTCGGCAGGCTCCCCCGATCCCTCCCAACGCTGCCAAGATGCAGACCAACCTGGATGCACGCCAGCGAGCTATCCGGCTGGCCTACGAGACCCGGCATAGCACGGTAGAGATGCAGACCGTGTTGGATGGCGCTCGCCGGATCATCCTGCCGCTGGCCGCGCAGCGCGGCGTCACCCTCCATCTGGACGCGCCCGCAACACTGCCCGCTGTATCCGGCGATCCAGTGTTGTTGCGACAGGTTGTGTTGAGCATTCTGACCGAGAGCATCGCGCTGGTCAGAGGGCAAACGCTGCACGTGCAGGTGGGCGTTGTTGGCGATCGGATCGAGTGCCGGGTGTGGGACCTGGACGCGAGCCAGATAAGCCAGGAGAGCCTGGCCCATGCGCCCGACCTGGACCTTGCGAGGGGCTTGATAGAGGTGTATGGGGGGAGGCTGCGGGTGGTACAGGAATCGCCGGGGCTGGCCGAACTGGTGTTTGTCTTGCCTGTCACTCGCCCCAAGACGGTGCTGGTCATTGATGATGACGTGGATACCGTGCGGCTATACCAGCTCTATCTACAAGCGCATCGTTTTGCTGTGCGGACGGCATACAGCGCCGACGAACTCCGTGCCCGGCTTGGTGAAGGCGAGCCGGACCTGATTCTGCTCGATGTGCTCATGCCCAGCGAAGGGGGCTGGGATGTGCTGGAATACTTGAAGTCGGACCCCGCAACCAGCGCGATCCCCATTGTGATTTGCTCCGTGTTGAGCGACCCGGCGCTGGCCCTGGCGATGGGCGCGGCGGAAGTGTTGTGCAAGCCGATCCATGAGGAAACGTTGATCAGCACGGTGCGGCGGGTGTTAGGTGAGCAAGGTAATTTGGTTTGGGCGTATCTAGCAGGGATTGCAGGCATTGGACGCTGCAAGTAGCGTCCATCGCTTCTCGCCGCTGTATCAGAATGGGCATATCCCACCGGGCGTCGCCATCGCCCAATTCCTGACCAGAGATCACCACTACCGGCACCTCGCGCAGGCGCTCATCGGCCTGCATATGAGCCAGAACTTGCTTGCCGTCTACTCGTGGCATCACCAGATCCAAAAAGACCACCTGCGGCACGACCTCCTGCATGATATCCAGGGCATGTTGGCCGCCATAGGCTTTGAGGATTCTGTAGGGGCGGGGCAGGGTGGTCAGCATCATCTCGAGTAGGCGCACCGCGTCAGGGGCGTCATCCACCAGCAGCACCGTGATCTCTCCCTGGGCGGCGAACTGCTCCATCACCGAATTGATCATCTCCGGGGTTACGGGCTTGGCCAGATACCCGATCAGGTTCGTGCTGGCATTGCCTGTATCGAGCCGGGGCAACCCCCAGCTAATGAGGGGCACGTCGTGCGCTGTGGCGGCCAGACACGCCGCGACCTGCTCGCGTAGTTCGTGGCTGGTCACAACGGCGCGAGGATGCAACTGCTCCACCAGTCGCAACACGTCGTTGCTGTTGCGCGTGCCGATCACCCGGTAGCCTTCCAGATAGCGCCCCAGAACTCGCATGACCCCGAAATCGCTATGCACAACCAGGCAGTGGTTGTTCCCCAGAGAGGCGGGCAGGGTTTCCTCCGTCTTGATATAGTGGGCTGTGTGCGTTTGGGCATCTGGCAGGGGGATGGTGAAATGGAATGTAGACCCCTGCCCAAGCGTGCTCTCGACCCAGATTCTGCCTCCGTGCAACTCGACCAGGTGCTTGCAGATACTCAGTCCCAGACCGCTGCCTTGTTCGCCGCGCTGGTCGGTTCGTAGCTGGTGGAACTCTTTGAAGAGGCTCGGAAGCTCTTTGGGGTCAATGCCAGGGCCGGTGTCCTGAATGCTGACCCGCAGGCTATCGCCGTCCACGCTGGTGAACACGGCAATGCCGCCGCGTGTGGTCAGCCGCACCGCATTGGTTAGCAGATTCAGAACAGTTTGACGCAGGCGCACGGCATCGGCCAGTATCCACGGAAGGTTTCCATGCGGCTTGTAATGCAGGGTCAGCCCCTTGCGCTCTGCCAGGGAGCGGATGTTCTCGATGGTCGGCTCGACCACATCCCGCTCGATATCCACCCGATCTTTGACCAGGGGCAGCTTTTGCATCTCCAGTTGGGTAAAATCCAGAATATCGTCCACCAACGCCGACAGGTGCTTGCTGTGGCGATAGATGGTATCCACGTCTTTGTAATAGTCGGCTGGCAGGGGCTGGCTGTAACGCTCTGGGAATAGGGCCATCATACGGCTGAACCCTAGAATCAGGTTGAGCGGGCCGCGTATTTCGTGGCTGACCATTGCCGCAAAGCGCGATTTGTACATGCGGGCAGCCTCCGCTTCGCGCTGCGCCACAAGCAATTCGTTGTTCATGCGCGCCAGACGATAGGAGGCTTCTTCCAGTGCCCGCACCACCCGGTAAAGCTCGCCGCGTCGCTGTTGTATCTCCAACAGCGCCTTTCGCGATTGGTGCCAACTCGAAATCATCCACTGCACAGAGGTTCGCAGGGGACGCCCGGCCAGCCAGGTGGCCCCCAGGGTGAGGATATACAGCCCCAGCATATCCAGCGTCCGCGTCCAGTCAGGAGGGTGCACACCCATGCTGAACGAACTACTGGCGGTGGCCGCACCCCACATTACCAGCGTCAACAGGAACACCTCGCCTGTCCCCACCAGCGCGCTGGCCAGTATAATCACCAGCACGCCCAGCGTCATGCAATCGGACGTTGGGTGTGCGAAGGAGATGAGCACGATGAAGGACACAGTGCCGACTAGCAGCAGCCGACACGCCAGGCCATACCAGCGTTTCCGCAGCGTGTGGGCCAGCAACGCGCCTGCAAAGATGGCGATGGCTGGAGTCAGGTTGAGCACCAGCGGCCAGGTTGTAGTAACCACGCGCATGAACCATAAATAGCCCACAAAGAGCGCCCCCACCTCCATACCCGGCAACAGACCGCGTTTCAAGTTCTCGATCTCGGCGTTCAGATTGACTTCTGATATAGAAGATTCCGACTGGGTAACCATGCAACCCTGCCTCCTTACTCGGTCGATAATTGCCTGGTACAAAGCTAGTCGGTGGGGGCGCCATGTCCTGGGCGCGGTGGCTATTTGTCTACTGGCACCTCCCACGCCTGCGGGTTGTCGGGTTTATAGCTTTGGTCGGTGCTCCAATCGGGCAGGGGCCGCTCTGTTGCCCCCAACTCGACGCCCTGGCGTTGTAGCTCGCGCCGCAGGGCGGCTACGTCCAGCTTGCGCGGGCTGACGCCATGCTGCACCGAGAGCGCCGCCGCTGTGCCCGCTGCCTGCCCCATCGCCAGACACGGCCCTTTGACGCGATAGGAGGCGTGGGCCGCGTGGGTGCCCGAAATGCAGCGGCCAGCCACGAGTAGCTGTTCGACAGTGCGCGGCAAGAGGCAGCGATATGGGATGTCGTACACGCCGGTGAGCGGGCCGCCGATCTGGCTCTTGCCGACAGGGTCGTGGATGTCTACGCCAAACGAGGCGGTAGCGATGCCGTCGTCAAACTTTTTCGCGGCGATCAGGTCTTCCAGGGTAAGCACATAGTCGCCCAGGATGCGGCGCGTCTCGCGGACGCCGATTTGCGCCGCCGTCTCGATCAGGTAAGCGTTCCGGAACTCGGACACGTGCCGGGTGAGGAACTCGACGACGGCTTGAGTCTGGCGGCGACCTTCGATCTCGGCGCGGGTCAGGTCGCGGGCGTCGGTAGCGTCAACACCGCGCACGTGGGTAAGCTGGACGGCGACCTCACCGGGGTTGGGCAGGTGGATGGCCCAGGGGCGCTCAAAGGCGAGCCGGAAGTGATGGCCGGTCTCGGCGATTGCCTGCTGCACAAGCTGGAACATCTGCGTGCCGTCTGTCTGGACCCACTCGACCCCGCCGAGGCGGAACATCATCGTCATGGGCTGAAGCAGGCCATCTTCGGGGCGGCCCTTTTCGTATGGCGCGCCTGCCCGCGCAGCGATGTCTCCATCGCCGGTGCAGTCGATGACCACTTTTGCCAGCACGGCAAAGCGGCCCGATTTAGTTTCGATGACAACGCCACACATGCGCTCGCCCTCGATCAGCGCGGCAACGGCAAAGGCATGGTAGAGCAAATCGCTGCCGCTATCGAGCACCATCTCCTCGCTGACCATCTTGAACTGCTCAGGGTCGAATGAGATGCGCCAAAAGGGCGCGCCCCATGCCCGGCGGCTTTGCATGCGCTCGATTAGCTCCTGGTTAAGCCCTTTGTTGAGGAAGCAATCAAAGTGGGGCGTGACGAGGCCAGCGGTGGACATGCCCCCCAGATAGCCATATTGCTCGATGAGCAGCGTGCTGGCGCCTGTGCGGGCCGCCGCGATGGCTGCGCCGGTGCCAGCGGGGCCGCCGCCACAGACGAGCACGTCCACCTCCCCCAGCACGGCCAGCTCGCGCTCGGCCTCTCGGATAGAGCGGATAGAGGGGGCAGGCGGTTCCTCTTGGGGAAGGACTACGCCAGAGCGCCCCTCCCCTGTACGCCCGCCATTGGAGGCGGTCTCGATCAGCCCGGCTTGTGTGGGGCCGGAATGCGGCAGAAATGTGTCGTCGAACCGAACCTGGATCATCGCTCACCTCGCAGGTCGTTATGGTGGAATGGGGATCAAGCGCGGCGCAGGCCCGAACGCCCGACAGAGCGCCTTGGGGACGGGCTGCAATAAGCTATGGCGAGTTTAGCGCAAGAGCGAGCGCTTTTCAAGCGAGCGCTTTACAAGCGGCGCTTTTCAAGCGGGCGCTTTTCAGGGGGGCTTGAGTTTTTGCAAAACAGCTCGGTGGCAGCCGTTGCGATGGGCGATTGAAATCGCGGCAACCGTTGCCAGGTCCACCTGCGTGGACTACAGTCGCCCCTTCGGCGGCTGGGAAGCGAACCTGCGCAGGCAGGTGCGCCATGTATGGCGGTGCCAGCAAGCTGGCGATGCAACGGTTGCCGCGATTTATGAAGGTTGGAAAATTAACGCCGTAACATCTGGCTTGCATCGTGGAAGGAGATTGGACCGCCGCCATCCTTGGCGGCTCATAATCATGCCGGCTGGAAGCCGGCGGTCCAATTTAAGCGGCCTGGGATATTCAGTCCCAGGTGGCAGCCTGGCGGCTTGTTGGGCGGGGGCCATGGGCGAAATGCAACCAACCACCACGGGGGGCGCGCTGTGGTGGTTGGCTTGTGAGCTATTTGTTTTCTACGCTACGTTGCCCTACCGGGGTGGCAGCGTAGGAGCCACGGCCATGTCATAGAGTTGCGGCAGCCACAGGCGCGGCTCTACCGCCGGAAGCGTGGGCACGGGTAGTGTTGGCTCTGGCGTCTCAATCGGCAGGCCGATGCTCTCGACGCCGTGCTGGATCAAGGGGAGATGCATTTTTGCTGATGTGGCGGGCACGGTGACCGGCACGGTTGCGGGTGGTTCTTGCGCTGCTAGTTGCGTGGTAGAGATCAGCAGGATTCCCAGGGCGATCAGGCTGCCCAGGAAGAACAGACCTTTCGAACGTTTGCGCATTGCAGGCTCCTCTCAGGGTGTTATCAAGTGGCTATAGCGAGTTATGTGATGGGGCTGCGTTGAGCGGTGCTCTGCGCCCCGTCCGGCCTCGTCCCTGGCCCCTAATAGGGAGGAGGCGGATGGCAGCGTGTTGATACACGAGAGTAGGCGAAGGGATTCTACCACAACCCGCTATGGGATGCGAATTCTGGGGCAGTTAGAAGCATATAAAGCAGCGTAATTATGCTGAAAGAAAGCAAAAACATGACGCCTCATCGCGAGGAGGATTTGCCGAATTTGCTCTGCGAATTATGGATTTACTACTTGGACCGCCGGCTTCCAGCCGGCATATTGTAAGCCGCCAGGGATGGCGGCGGTCCAGGGCAACTCCCTGGAGTTTGGCTCCCTCGCACTCTGGGAGAGCGCGGCTTCTAGCCGGGCGGCTTCTAGCCGGGCGGCTTTTAGCCGAGGGTGAGGGCTGAAAGTGCCGGGCTGATGTAAATAAAAGTGTCAAGTACACTAAACACCCATTAACCCGCTTTAGTGGGTTTCCTCTTTCCGCAGCCTGGGACGTTCAGTCCTAGGTGATGCTGCCTCTGGCGGGGGCGGATGGCGCGCTGCCCGCCTTTAGGGGTGTTCCCCCAGGCTGATGAGCTTGCCCACGGCGGTGATGCTCTGGCTGATTCTGGGCGAGCCATAGTACGACACTCTCCCCGCGCCTCGGATGGTAACATCCAACGCTTCCTCGGCCCAGACGGCGGCCTTGCCCACGCCGTTGATGGTCACTTTGGCCTTTTGGCTGGACAGCCTGGGCGCGTCGTACTCGCCCGCCCCGGATAGCGTTATCGTCTGCTCGCTTACCTGCCCGGCTACCTCGATCCTGCCCGCCCCCGGAAAGTCTACTTCCAGCCATTTGGCCTTGAGCGCGCCGATCAGCACCTCGCCAGCGCCCTTGAACACGATGGCCAGTCGCTCTGTCTCCATTCGCCCAATTCCGAACCGCCCGCTAGAGGCGACTTCTAGCCGCGTGAGGGTCTTGACGGTGACACGATAGCGGATGGTGGGCTTGGTGATGCTGGTGCCGATGGTGTCGCGGAGCTTGTCCTGCAAACTGCCCTTGAGGCTGATCGTCAGTCGCCCCTGGCTGACCCTGGTTTCGATGCGCTTCAGAATGTCCCTGGGGGCCTCGATGGTGAGGGATTCTTGCTCTCCTTGCTTGATAATCAGCTCGTTATGGCGCTGTGCGTGCAGGCTGATTTGATCGAACCCGCTGACATTTCTGGTCTGTGAAACCATGTCTTTTGCACTCAATGGATGACTCCTTTTCTGGACAAGCCCTCTGCTCACCTGGCCCTATTGCTCGCGTAACGCCTGTCTATTATACACGCGAATGCTTTGCTCTGCCATAGGGGGTATATTTCGTGGGTGCGCTTTCACCCTGTGCCTCTTGCCCCGTGGAAGGGGATTGGACCGCCGCCTTCAATGCCGGCTGGAAGCCGGCGGTCCAATGATGCCAGCATTGTGGAGATTGGTTGCCGCGATTTACGAGTTTTGACAAAATAGTTCGGTAACAGCCATTGCGATGGGTGGTTGAAACCGCAGCAACCGCTGCATCGCCAGCTTGCTGGCGCGCCGCCCTGCGGCGGCTGCAGATGAACCTGCGAAGGCAGGTGCGCCATACATGGCGACGCAACGGTTGGTGCAGTTTCAACTGCCTACGAGATGGCACGCCGCGTCACTCAAGTAAACAGTAAATCTCCATCAATCGCCCATCCCAATGGCTAATGCGGCGATGCTCGTATTGACCTGTATCCTGATGCCGGGTAGAATCGCCTTGTCTCTTGTGTTCACCATCATCGTGGAGGGAGTCGTAGCAACATGGAAAAGTTCGCTCCGCTAAACCTATCGCCAGAGGAGATTATCGAATACACGGCCGAGTGGGAGGGGGAGCGCACCCCCGATGGCCGTCCTCGCGTGCCGGATTCTATTTTGGAGCGTATGCGCCATGTCACCATTACCCAGGCGTGGGGCGTCTTGCGCGGGGAAGGGTACAACTGGCAGTATGCCGGAGGCTTTCAGTGTACGCAACCGGGCGGCGTGTTGGTAGGACGTGCCCTCACTGCCATGTATATGCCCCGGCGGCCTTTTATGCGCAAGGTGATGGAGGAAAAAGGTGCGCGCCTGGGCTGCATCGGCGACCAGATCTCCTGGCCCATTGATATGCTGACCAAAGGCGATGTGTACGTGGCCGATGTGTATGGCAAGATTGACCAGGGGCCTATTGTCGGGGATAACCTGTCCACGGCGATCTATGCCAATTCGGGGAATGGCATCGTCCACGACGCGGCGGTGCGCGACCTGGACGGCATTCAAGAGATTCCCAATTTCGTTTGCTTTGTGCGCGGCTGGCATCCTACCTATGCTTCGCCCACCATCATGCTGCTGGGGGTGAACTGCCCGACGCGCATCGGCGAGGCTACGGTCATGCCGGGCGATGTCGTGCTGGGCCGCCAGGACGGGGTCATATTTGTTCCGCCGCACCTAGCAGACAAGGTCTGTACTACGTCAGAGATCATCCGCCTGCGCGACGCCTTTGGCAAGCTGCGCCTGCGCGAGGGCAAGTATACGCCCGGCCAGATTGACGCCCGCTGGACGGACGAAATCGAGGCGGACTTTGCCCAGTGGATGGAGGCGCACATGGACGAATTGACCGTGCCCAAGGAGACTATTCAGGAGTATCTGAAGAACCGCACCTGGTAACAGCCGGTGTTGTGTTTGCAAACGGGGGCGACGTTTTCTCATAGAACGCCGCCCCCGTTCCTTTGGCCTGACGCCAGGATCAGGCTTGAGCGTCAGGCGAAATCCCTCTCCAGGTTGAACAATCAGCCCACCCGGTGGGCGCTCCACTGCGCGCTGCCATATTCGCCCAGGTCTACTTCTCCGCTCATGGTACCGTCCTGCTCGGCAGTGCCGGTAAAGCGATAGCGCACCTTGTTGGCCTCATAGCCGATGACGGCGCTGAACGCGACTGCCTGGCCTTGCACGTGCCCCTCGATGGGGACGCGCTCATAGCGGGCGCAGTATTCGCCCCGCAATGTGGCCCCGTCCTGCGTTAGCGAAAGGGCGTGGGTGCTGCTATCCAGCACATAGCGCAGTTCGATCACCCATTCGCCGCTCACCTCCACGGCAGGCGGCTCGACGACGGGCGCCACCAGCGGCGGACGCTCGGCGGTCAGCAGGGCGCTCAGGTGTTGGGCGACGATGGCGTCGTCGCCGTCTTCCATCATATAGGTCATGATCCGCAGGCCATCGGACAGCAGGTGGCAGGCAATAGCGGGTTGGCCTTCCAGCAGCTCGCGATGGATCTGCGCGGGCGTAACGCGCAAGGTGGCCGTGTCCCAGGTGATGCGCATGGTGGGGGCGACGTTGGCGATGCCGGGCTGCTCGATGGTGGTAGACACCGTGGGGATGGAACCGATGGCCGCTTGAATGGTAGCCAGGTATCCCTCCCACATGCGCCATTCCGCCTCGTGGTCGCGATCCAGCACCCAGGCTTCGACGGCGGCCAGCAGCCCCATGATCTCCTCTTTGCCTGCCTTCATCGGGCGGCCCAGGCCGTGGTGGGGCGCGGCGTTCAAAAAGGCGGCCCACAGCAGGTCTTTGCGGCCCAGGGCCAGGCCCGAGGCTTGCGGCCCGCGCAGGCACTTGCCCCCGCTATAGGTCACGGCGTCAGCGCCCATCTGAAGGTAGGGATTGGGGATCAGGGGGCGCTCGGCAGCAGCGTCCACCAGACAGGGAATGCCATGCTCGCGGGCGATGGCGATGGTTCGCTCTACGGGGATTTGGCCCAGGTGGGCCAGGTCGCCGGTAATGGCGATCAGAGCAGTCTGGTCGTTGATGGCGGCCCGCAGGTCGGCCTCT
>JAAYXX010000339.1 GCA_012515695.1 Chloroflexota bacterium | reverse complement strand
TCGCCCTCATACACCACCGCTTCCGCGTCCGGTGTGCGGGCCGCCTGCTGCTCGAATACCTGGTGAATGCACAGGTCGCGGGGATAGGCGGCGTCGGTGTCATTCCAGAGGTTCACCACCTGGGCACACTCGTCCGGCGTGAGCAGTTCCACCTCGGCAATGCGCCGATGCGGGTCGGCTACCACCCCTTCCAACAGCGCGCGCAGATGGCCCAACATGCGCACTATGGTGGCCGCATCAAACAGGTCGGTGCTGTATTCCAGCGAGGCGTGCAACCCTTCCCGGCTTTCGGACATGGACAGCGTCAGATCAAAGGTCGAGGTCCCGCTGTGCGTCTCGATCTGGCTCAACGTCAGCCCCGGCAGTTCAAACGCCCCTCCAGTCGCGTTCTGCAAGACAAACATCACCTGGAACAGCGGCGTATGGCTCATGTCGCGCTGGGGCTGCAATTCCTCTACCAGCGTCTCAAACGGCAAATCCTGGTGCGCGTACGCCCCTAGGGCCGCCTCGCGCACCCGCCGCAATACCTCCCAGAAAGTGGGATTGCCCGACAGGTCACCGCGCAGCACCAGCGTATTCACGAAAAAGCCGATCAGCCCTTCGATCTCGGCCCGGTTGCGGTTGGCGATGGGCGTGCCCACGCAAATATCCGACTGCCCGCTGTAGCGGTAGAGCAACGTCTGGAACCCGGCCAGCAGGGTCATGAACAGCGTGGCGCCCGCGCGCTGGCTCAGGGCCTTGAGTCCTTCCGCCAACTCGCGGGGCAGGGTCAGCGACTGGGTAGCCCCTCGAAAGCTCTGGAAGGCCGGGCGGGGACGATCGGTGGGCAGTTCGAGGACAGGGGGCTGCGGCCCCAATTGCTGCTTCCAATAGTCGAGTTGCTCCTGCAAAACCGCGCCGCTCAACCATTGGCGCTGCCAGTGGGCGAAATCCGCGTACTGGATGGGCAACTCGGGCAGAACCGGCGGCTGGCCCATGCGCAGGGCGCTGTACAGTGCGGCCACCTCCCGAATCAGTACCCCCACCGACCACCCGTCGGCGATGATGTGATGCAGCGTCACCAGCGCGATATGCTCCTGCTCGGCCATGCGCACGAGCCGCGCGCGCACCAGCGGCCCCTGGGCAAGATCAAAGGGGGCGCTCGCCTCAACCGCCGCGATCCGGGTCAGGGCCGCTTCCCGCTCCTGTTCGGCCAACCCGCGCAGGTCCTCCACCGGCAAGGACAGCGCCAACTCGGGCATGATCACCTGCACCGGCGCGTCGTCCACCGTGCGAAACACCGTGCGTAGCGACTCGTGCCGCGCAATCACCAGATTCAGCGCCTGCTCCAGCTTGAGCACGTCCAGCGCGCCAGTCAGCCGCACCGCCGAAGGGATGTTGTATAGCGGGCTGCCCGGCTCCAACTGATCCAGGAACCACAGGCGTTGCTGGGCAAAGGAGAGGGGAAAGGCGTTCCCGTCCCGCGCAACAGGCAGGATCAGCGAGCGCCCGATGTCAATGCCCTGCTCCTGAAGCATGCGCTCCAGCAAGACACGCCGCTCCGGCGGCAGGTCCGCGATGTGTTTGGCCAGTTCCCTTAGCGTCGCCTCGTTCATCATGGACAATCTCAGGCCGTTCCTTTCACCGTACCATCCACTTCGCCCGGCTTGACCTCCGGCGCAGCCGAACCTTCCTGCGAGAGCAACCAGATCACCTCATCAGCGGATAGATTTTCCACGCGCCGCAATGCCTCCAGCACCTTGCTGGCCTCGGTGGTCTGGGCGCTGGCGATCTCGTCAATGCGAGCAGCGAGGGCGGCCACCGTGGGGCTTTCGAACAGCGCCCGCAGCGGCAACTCGACCTGCCACACGTCCCGCACCCGCGAGATCAATTGCGTCCCCAGCAGCGAGTGCCCCCCT
>JAAYXX010000338.1 GCA_012515695.1 Chloroflexota bacterium | reverse complement strand
GGGTTGCCCCCGCGGCTTTGGGCGGCTGTACTGTGTGACCTCGGATATGGCCGAAGCAGCAGCCGAGGCCGACATCCTGATGGTGGTGGTTCCGGCGACGGGCCATGCGCCCATCGCTCGCAGCCTGGCCCCGCATCTGACCGATGGTCAAATCGTGGTGTTGCACCCTGGGCGAACGGGAGGCTCGCTCGAGTTTCACGAGCAGTTGCGCGAGCAGGGGTGTGCGGCGGACGTAACGGTGGCAGAGGCCGAGACCTTGTTGTATGCCTGCCGGTCCGATGGCCCCACGCAGGCGCGCATCTTTCGAATCAAGGATGCCGTGCCACTCGCGGCATTGCCTGCCACCCGTACAGGGCGGGTGCTGGAGGCGCTGACGGACGCCTTCCCCCAGTTTATCCCTGGGGAGACGGTTCTGCACACGGGCCTGAACAACATGGGGGCCATCTTTCACCCGACGCTGACCTTGCTCAATGCCGGGCGGATCGAGTCGACGGGCGGCGAGTTCCAGTTCTACCTGGACGGCGTGACCCCTTCGGTGGCCCAGGTGCTAGAGTGCCTGGATCGTGAGCGGGTGACTGTTGCGATGGCGGTGGGCATTCGGGCGCGCACGGCGAGGGAATGGCTCAAGCTGGCCTACAATGCCACTGGCGACACGTTGTATGAGGCGATTCACAATCAACCGGGCTATCGCGGTATCAAGGCGCCGCCTACGCTGAACCATCGCTACATCTGGGAGGATGTGCCTATGAGCCTGGTGCCCATCGCGGCTTTGGGCGAGCGATATGGCGTCGAGGTGCAGACCATCCAGAGCATTATCCGGCTGGCGTGCGTCATCCACCAGACCGATTATTGGCGGCGGGGGCGAACGCTGGACAAGCTGGGCATCGTCCAACTCAGCGTTGGCGAGCTAGGCCGCTATGTGCAGGATGGAGGCGAGTCGCTAGTGGGGGGGCGTTTGCTGGCGGCGGGCCAAGACCCGTATCGCGACGGGTAAGGGCTGGCGGTGGAAAAGAGCAGCCGGGGCAAACGCCCCGGCTGATTGTTTTGCTGCGTGATATAGCCCGGTTCATCCGGGCTGTTGGATGGAACGGCTACTGCGTGCGGCCGGTGACGATGAGCCGGTTTGCTTCGAGTTCAACCGACTCGAACTGCATATTGTTGATGGGAACGGGAATGCCGTTCTCGGTAGCATAATCGTCGAGGGCGCGCTGGACAAGTCCCCTGGCAATCGCCCGCGTAAGGCCGCTCACAGAGCCGCCAATCTCAAAGCTCTCGACGCGAAAGTACAGGTCGCCATCGCTCACCACGGGCACGCCGCGCACTGTAAGGGGCAGCGTCATCCCGGTCTGCGTCTCCTCTGCGTCAAAGTCGGCGATCAGGGCCTGGTCAGTGATGTTCACATGGATATTCGAGACGGTTAGGCCTTGCAGGTCATAGGTCTGCCCAGCGACATATTCGTTAACCTGATCCTGGGTCAGTTCGGCCTGGAAGGGCATATTCGGCTCTGAAGGCAGGGCGAGCGGGCTGCCCTGGGCTGATGGAGAAGGTTGGTCTGGCACCAGCAAGGTAGGCGTAGGCGTCGGTGTAGGGCTGGGGGTAGCCGTCGCTGTTGCCGTAGGTGTTGGCGAGGGCGCGCCGTCCAGCCCTAGCTGACGGGCAACTTCTCTCACCCGGCTGCCACACGCAGAGACCATCACAACCAGCAAGACGGTCACCAGCAGGCCAACTGCCAAGGCCCATGCTTTCGTCCGGTTTTTCATTCCATTCTCCCTATCGTTAACCTATCCAATGTTCATGCACTATCGACGCAGGATGCCCCTGAAAGGTTTCAGAATAACTGCTCTGGGGGCGTGTGTTCCATGCCAAAGGCGGCGGCCACGGCCTTGCAGGTCACATGACCGGCGTAGGTATTGACGCCCAGCCGCAGCGCGGCGTCGGATTCGATGGCCTGGCGAAAGCCCATGTTGGCCAGCTTGAGCACATAGGGCAGCGTGGCGTTGGAGAGGGCGTAGGTTGATGTGCGCGGAACCACGCCCGGAATGTTGGGCACGGCGTAATGGACGACGCCATGCACGGTATAGGTGGGCGCGCTGTGGGTCGTGGGGTGGATGGTCTCGATGCATCCGCCCTGATCCACCGCCACGTCAACGACCACCGAGCCGGGGGTCATGGTAGCGATCATCTCCTCGGTGACGAGCCGGGGGGCTTTGGCCCCTGGCAGCAGCACCGCGCCGATGAGCAACTCGGCCTTGCGGGCGGCCTCGGCGATGTTGCGCCGGTTGGAGGCGAGGGTGCTCAACCTGCCGCCCAGCACTTGATCCAGGTAGCGCAAGCGGTCTATGTTGAGGTCAATCACCGTGACGTGCGCGCCCATGCCCAGGGCGATCTGCGCCGCGTTGGTGCCCACTGTGCCGCCTCCGATGATCACCACGTTGGCCGGGCGCACGCCGGTCACGCCTCCCAGCAATACGCCTTGCCCGCCCTGGGTTTGTTCCAGATAGTGGGCGCCAATCTGTACAACCATCCGGCCAGCCACTTCGCTCATCGGTGTGAGCAGGGGTAGCGACCTGTCGGGCAGTTGGACGGTCTCGTAGGCGATGCCGGTGACCTGCTTGTCGAGCAGGGTCTGGGTCAATTGCTGGCTGGCGGCCAGGTGCAGGTAGGTAAAGAGCAGCAGGCCGGGCCGCAAGAAGGCGTACTCGCTGGGCTGAGGCTCTTTGACCTTCAAGATCATCTCAGCCTGGCTGTACACGTCTGCCGCTGCGGGCAACACATCGGCGCCAGCGTCGCGGTATTGGTCATCGGCAAAGCCGCTACCCTGACCCGCTCCGCTTTGTATCAGAACCTTGTGCCCGGCGTCAACGAGCGACTCGGCCCCTTCGGGTGTGAGCGAGACGCGGCGTTCGTTATCCTGGATTTCCTTGGGGACACCTATCAACATGTGAGCCTCCTACGATGCATGGGATTTAGATGTCCCCATTGACACCTACTTGTGAGTTATCTCCGATGTTCAGTCGGTGCAGTTTGCCCTTGATGACCGCGTTTCGCCCGATGAGCGAATGCTCCAGGGCCACGCTCTCAAGGATGGACCCCTCGTCAACGATGGCATCGCGGACGATAGAGTCTTTGATCTGCACATTATCTCCGATGGTGGCATATGGCCCGACCACCGAATCCTCGATGACGGCAGTTGGCGCGACATATACCGGGGGCACGAGAATGGCGTTGCGCGTGGCAACCTCCTGGCTGCGCCCATGTTCCAGCAGCCAGCGGTTGGTGTGCAGCAGCGTTTCCGGCTCTCCGCAATCCTCCCAGGCATCCACCGACTGGCTGATGACGTGCGCGCCCTGGTCAATCATGGCCTGGAAGGCGTCGGCCAGGTAGTATTCGCCCTTGGTCTGGATGTTGCGCGCCAGCAGTTGTTCGATGGCCTCCCGGAGCATGGCCCCTTCCTTGACGTAATACAGGCCGATGATCGCTTTGCGATGCTCAAAGGTGCTCGGCTTCTCGATGAGGCGGGTGATGCGTCCCTGCTCTTCCACCACGACCCCAAAGCGGCGGGGGTCTTCGACCTCCTGGGTGAACAGGATCGCGTCGGCGTCCGTTTGCTCCAGACCCGACAGGTCGGCCTCAAAGAGGGTATCCACAAAGACGATGATACAAGGGCCGGAAAGATATTCCCGGGCGAGATAGAGGGCGT
>JAAYXX010000337.1 GCA_012515695.1 Chloroflexota bacterium | reverse complement strand
TCACGCGGAACCGGCGGGTTCTCAATCGGACAAGGCCGTTGTTTATCAACATTCATGCTTGATCAACTCGCTGCTTTCATGAAAACACGACGCTACTCATATTATACGTCCGCTCTGTTATATGTCAATCACAAAAGCTACTCACCCTCCTACAAATCCTCTTGACACCGCCCCACATTTGCTTTATAATACATATATACCCTAGAGGGGTATACTATCGGGCTTAGTCCATAATGAGGAGTGGTAGCATGACAAGCGAAGAGCGCGTCGTTGTCACAGTCCTGGGCAACAGCGAAGGCGAAATCTGCCGGGGTGGTTGAGGCCCCCGTCGGTCTTCGGCGGAGACCACAGAGCTGACCCGGACGTATCTACAGCGGTTCTATGGCGACCGGGTGACGGTTGAATATTACGACATGGCCGACCCGGCGCAACTCGAGCAGCACAAAGGCCTACTCGACAAGGTTCCACCTGACCGATTCTTTTACCCGTTTACCTTTGTTAACGACGAGCTAAAGCTGGTGGGTAGCTGCGATTACTACCAGGTATTATACGCATTGCGCGACATCGTGGAGCCAGTGCAGAAATAGCAGGCAAACAACTGCGGAGGCCCGTTTGAGCCTCCGCAGTCTTTTTGTAATGGCTACTCTGTTTCGTCTTCCGGTTCTTCGGGAATGTCGCCATCCTCGTCCAGCGGAGCCGACGCTTCCTCTTCCTCCGGCCCCTCCGGCGGGAAGGGTTCTTCTTCCTCTTCGTCGTCTTTGCCGTCTTCCTGCATATACTGAGCATACTGCTCTAGCTTTTGCTGAACGCGGGCGTACAGGGTGCCCTCCGGATAGTTGCCCTCTGCGTCTGGCTCGCCCGCTGGCATACCCGTCAGCAGTTCGATGCCCTCCTCGATGGTCGAGACGGCGTAAATGTGGAACTTGCCCTGAGCCACGGCCTCTACAATGTCCTCGCGCACCATCAAGTGCTGCACGTTGGACGCGGGAATCAACACCCCCTGGTCGCCCGTCAGGCCGCGCATCTTGCAGATGTCAAAGAACCCGGCGATCTTGGCGTTCACCCCGCCGATGGCCTGCACCCGCCCCAACTGGTTGACCGAGCCGGTCACCGCCAGGTTTTGCTTGATGGGCACGTCCGCCAGCCTGGAGAGCAGCGCATACAACTCGGTGGACGAGGCGCTATCCCCCTCCACGCCGCCATAGTTCTGCTCAAACGTCAGGCTGATCGACACGCTCAAGGTTCTGCGTTGGGCAAAGCGCCCCAACAGGTAGGAACTGAGGATCAACTGCCCCTTATCGTGAATTGGGCCGCTCAACTTGACCTCGCGGTCTATGCTGACGACGCCCGCTCGCCCCAAAAAGGTCTGCGCGGTGATGCGAGACGGCATGCCAAACTCGAAATTCGCCATCTGGATCACCGACAGGCCATTCACCTGGCCCACCACAGCCCCTTCGGTGTCAATCAAGACCACGCCCTTCTGGATCACCTCCTGATAGCGCTCGGAGTGATAGCGCAGGCGGTAAATTTCCTCTTCCACCGCTTTCCGCACATCAGCAGCCGTTACAACCTCGCGCCCTTCGCGGCTGGCCCAGAAGGAGGACTCGCGCACCAGGTCGGCAATATCGCCAAAGCGCGTGGTGATCTTGTTCTTGTCCTCCACATAGCAGGCCGCCTCATCGTACAAGCGAGCGACTGCTCCGGCGCTAAAGGGGAGCAGCTTTTCCCGCGCCGCCATCCCGGCCACCAGCCGGGCAAACTCGTGCGCGTTATCGTCGGTGCGGTCCATCTCGGTAGCAAACTGGGCCTTGACCTTGAATAGCTCGGCAAAGTCCTCGTCGTAGGCATAGAGCAACTGGTAAAGCATCTCGTCGCCGATCAACACCACCTTGACGTCCAGCGGAATCGGCTCCGGTTCCAGCGTCACCGTGGCTACCAGGCCATACATCTGGGACATATCTTCGATTTTGATCTGGCGGTTACGCAGCGCCCGCTTTAGCCCCTCGTAGGCGTTGGGGTTCGTCAAGAGCTGCCTGGCGTCTATCACGATATAGCCGCCATTGGCCCGATGCAGCGATCCCGCCCTGATCTGGGTAAAATCCGTGACCATTGCGCCAAACTCGGCCCGGTGCTCGATCCTCCCGATCAGGTTATAGTAGGTGGGGTTGTCTTCGATAATCACCGGCGCGCAGGTTTCTTGAGACCCGCACGGCTCGGACAGGACGTTCACCTTGTAGCGCAGCAATGGCTGGCCCGCCGGACGCTGCAACGCGGCCAGAAGCGGCATCCGCTCCTCCTCGGCCTGTGGCATGAAATTGGACGCATTCGCCACCACATCGGCCCGCACATCCTGCAAGTATTGCAGCACTTCCTCCAGGTCGCCAAACGCCTCGCGGATATCGGCCATAGCATTGTCCACCACAAAGCCGGTGGTGTCGTTGGTGATGTTCTCGATGGCATGGCGCGCTTCGCGGTCCAGGTCGCGGGTGCGGCGCATGGTTCGATCAAACTGCTCCTGCAATTCAGGCCGAAACGCTTCTAGCTTTTTGCGGGTTTCGGGGTCAAGCCGGTCAAATTCCTCCGGGCTGAGAGGTTTGCCATCCACAATCGGGGTAATTCCCAGGCCCATCTGCGAGCGGATCAGGGCAAATCCCCGCTCGTTGAGATAGCTTTCCAGCTCCGACACCAATTCTTGCTGGCGTTTCTGGAAATCGAGCTGAATCTCGCGACGCCGCTGCTCGAAAAACTCGCCCTCGAATGCACGAGGAATATCCTGTTGCAGGCGCTCGACCAGGTCGTCCATGGCGTCGCGCAGTTCGGTGGCCCGCCCTGGCGGTAGACGGAGCGCGTTGGGCCGCCGTTGGTCAACGAAATTGTATACATAGCACCAGTCATCGGGCACAGGCCGCCCCTCCGCCCGACGATCGAGATACTGGCGCACCGCCGTTACTCGCCCAGAGCCACTCGGGCCGACGACGAATATATTGTAGCCGTAACTGGGGATATCAATGCCAAAGTCAATGGCACGCAAGGCGCGGTCCTGCCCAATCACCTGATCCAGCGGCTTTAACTCGGCAGTAGTCTCGAAGGAGAATTTGGTGGGATCGCTCTTTGCCCGGAGCTGATCTGGTCCGAGTCTCAAGTTGTCCATGATTTCACCTCACGCTTCCTATAGAGTTGGCAAAACGAAGGTAGACGTCCTTTTGTCAAGGTACCGCCGGGAGCATGTGACCAGCTCTCTGGTCAACCGAATCTCACGCCAACGAGCCGCGCAGGGGTGAGTAGTTGAATGAGGTATCAGCCGCCAAATAAAACAGGCTGGCACCGGGTGAGCGTGATAACCTCTGCCGCCGGGCGCCACGCGACCGCCCCGCCCGCCCAGGGCGAGCGAGGGTTGCAGTCGCATCCCCGGCGCATTCTGGTCCAAAAGGCCCATGCCAGCCACCTGCGCTGCGCGAAACCCGAGCTTTCCAGACCAACGCCTTGCATCTTTTGCCGACCCGCATTATAACATGCCTCACAGGGAAGCACAATACTTTTCAGAGTGGGCGCGTCCTGTAGCCGCGCTATCATGAGCATGCGGCCCCGCCAGCGGCATATATGCCGAGAACGGAATGGCCCAGGCTGCGGAAAGAAAAAACCCGCTAAAGCTGGTTAATGAGTGTTTAGTGCAATTGAGTGCACTTTTGTTTACACCAGCCCGGCACTTTAAGCCCTCACCTCCGGCTGTACCCAGTCGCCCGGCATGTATGCCGCACTCTCCCAAAGGGCGAGGGAGTTGCTCAGGACCGCCGCCATCCTTGGCGGCTTACAATTATGCCGGCTGGAAGCCGGCGGTCCAATGATACGGCGTGCCATCGCGTAGGCAGTTGAAACTGCACCAACCCTTGCGTCGCCATACATGGCGCGCCTGCCTTCGCAGGCTAGGGAGCCAGTCGCCGAAGGGGCGACGGCGCCATGCATGGCGGCGCCAGCAAGCTGGCGATGCAACGGTTGTTGCGGTGTCAACCGCCCATCGACAATCATCGAGCAGGTCTCGTATTAGCATGTTAGGAGAATCGACATGGCAGACAAGGCAAATCGGCCATACGATTGGGAGAACCCGTTGGTCGTCGGGCGCAACAAAGAGCCGGGGCGAGCCAGTTTTATCCCCCTGGACGCGGATGGACGCTCGACGCGCACGCTCTCGCTGAACGGGGAATGGCGGTTCCACTGTGCCCCCAACCCCGCCACAGCCCCCGTTGGATTCTATGCGGACGATTACGACGACAGCGATTGGGGCACCATCGCCGTGCCGGGCAACTGGCAATTGCAGGGATACGACAAGCCCATCTACACCAATGTGCAGTACCCCTTCCCCATTGACGATAATTTTAGCGTGCCCCACGACGATAACCCCACTGGCTCGTACCGCACCCGCTTTACCGTTCCCGCCGCGTGGGCCAACCAGCAAGTCTGGATCGTGTTCGAGGGGGTAGACTCGGCCTTTTACCTGTGGGTCAACGGCCAGCTAGTGGGCTATAGCCAGGACAGCCGCCTGCCCGCCGAATTCAACCTCACGCCCTATTTGCGCGAGGGGGAGAACACGCTGGCCGCGCAGGTCTATCGCTGGTCCGACGGCAGCTACCTGGAAGACCAGGACTTTTGGCGGTTGAGCGGCATCTACCGCAATGTCTATCTCTACGCCACGCCCTTCGCGCGCGTGCGCGATTTCTGGGTACGCACGCCCCTGCACAACGACTACCAAGACGCCACCCTTGAGATCAGCGCGTGGGTGCACAACAATGGCCCCGCCATCGAGGGGTACACCCTGGAAGCCACGCTGACCGACGCCGACGGCCAGCCGGTGCTGGCTGCGCCCCTGGTCGCCCCCGTGCAAGTGGGCCAGGGCACAGAAGTCGAGCTCGCGCTGGCGCAGGAGGTCGCCCGCCCGCGCAAATGGTCGGCAGAAGACCCCTATCTCTACACGCTCACGCTGGTGCTGCGAGACGCCCAGGGGCGTGTGACCGAGATGATCAGGCAGCGAGTGGGCTTTCGCATGGTCGAGCTAAAGGACGCGCGCGTCCACGTGAATGGCGTGCCAATCCTGTTCCGGGGCGTCAATCGCCACGAACACGAGCCGCAGCGCGGCCATTTCGTCACTGAAGAGTCCATGATCGCCGACATCAAGCTGATGAAGCAGTTCAACATCAACGCCGTGCGTACCTGCCACTACCCCGACGATCCGCGCTGGTACGACCTGTGCGACCAATACGGCCTGTACCTCTATGACGAGGCCAATATCGAGTCGCACGGCGTCTGGGACAAGCTCACCAAACACCCCGACTGGAAAACGGCGTTTATAGAGCGCGGCTCGCGTATGGTGCTGCGCGACAGGAACCACCCCTCGGTGCTCGTCTGGTCGATGGGCAACGAGTCGGGCTATGGCCCCAACCATGAAGCCCTTTCCGATTGGATTCGCGCCACCGACCCGACGCGGCTGGTGCATTACCATCCGGCGGAGAACGCCCCTACGGTGGACATCCTCGGCCCCATGTACCCGACGGTGGACAAGATCATCGCCATGGCAGAAGAGGAAGGGGAAACCCGCCCCGTGATCATGTGCGAATACGCCCACGCGATGGGCAATAGCTGCGGCAACCTGAAGGAATACTGGGAGGCCATCGAGAGCCACAAGCGGTTGCAAGGCGGCTTTGTCTGGGATTGGGTAGACCAGGGCATCGAGCGGCGAGCGCCCGACGGCAGGCTGTGGTATGCCTACGGAGGCGATTTTGGCGACGAACCCAACGACCACAATTTCTGCATCAACGGCATGATCAACCCCGACCGCACGCCTCACCCATGCCTCTGGGAGTATAAAAAGCTGTTGCAGCCGGTGCGGGTAGAAGCGATGGATCTGGCGAAAGGTCAGGTAACTATCACCAATCGCCACTTTTTCAGCGACCTGAGCCACCTGGTCTTCACCTGGGAGCTATCGGCAGACGGGAGGGTATTGCAAGAGGGCACGCTGCACCGCCTGCATACGCCCGCCGGGGCGCAGGAATCGCTCACCATCCCCTTCCGCCAACCGGCCCTGGAACCGGGCACGGAATATTGGCTGATGATCCGCGCTACCCTGGCCGAACGCACCTCTTGGGCCGAGCGCGGCCACGAGGTGGCCTGGGAGCAGTTCAAACTGCCGTTCCATGTCCCCGCCGCGTCGCCCCTGCCCGTCGCCGAGATGCCCGCCATCGCGGCGGAGGAATCCGCACAGCAGATTACCCTGCGCGGCGAGGCGTTCGAGTTGGTGTTCGACAAGGTGCAAGGCACGCTGGCCTCCTGGCGCTTCCAGGGAACCGACCTGCTGCAAAGCGGGCCGCTGCTGAACATCTGGCGCGCCCCCACAGATAACGACGCCACCACCTGGGGCAGCCAAAAGGCGGCTATCCACTGGCGCGAGGCCGGGCTAGATCGGCTGGCGCATCGCGTCGAGCGGGTTTGGTGGCAGCAGGTTGGCCCACAGGTCGTGCGTATCGGCGCGCGCACCGACGTCCGCGCTCCGGAGCAGCTCGCCGGATTTGCCTGCGAATATGTGTATACCGTCTATGGCAGCGGCGACATCGTGCTATCCGTCCAGGTGGACCCGCAAGGCGAACTGCCGCCCCTGCCGCGCATCGGCCTATGCATGACGCTGCCAGGAGATTTTGAGAATATCGCCTGGTACGGACGCGGCCCGCACGAAAGCTATGTGGACCGCAAAGTGGGCGCGCCCGTGGGGGTCTATAGCGGCATGGTAGACGAGCAGTATTTCCCCTACGTTATGCCGCAGGAGAACGGCAACAAGACCGACACGCGCTGGGTGGCGCTGCTCGATGATAACGGCGTTGGGCTGTTCGCCGGTGGCCTGCCCCTGCTGGAGGTCAGCGCCCACCACTTCACGGCGATGGACCTGACCAACGCCGAGCATCTCCACGAACTGACCCGGCGGCCCGAGATCACCCTGAACCTGGATTACAAGCAGACCGGGTTGGGCGGGAATAGCTGCGGGCCGGGCACGCTGCCGCAATATCGCATCTGGCCTGAGCCGGTGCGCTGGGGCGTGCGCCTGCGGCCCATCGCCCCCGGCGAATCCGCCGTGGCCCTGAGCAAACGCCCACCGGAGGAAATCGCGTAACGTCCAACCTCACCCCCTGGAAAGGGATTGGACCGCCGCTATCCTTGGCGGCCAAGGCGCGGCAGGAATGCCGCGGCTACAGCATGGACCGCCGCCATCCTTGGCGGCTTGCAATTATGCCGGCTGGAAGCCGGCGGTCCAACTAGCAGCTACCTGTCTGCCTCTGAACCAAATCTAGAGAGGGGGCCGGGGAGGAGAGGTTTATCTTCTTTTTGGAGGCCATCGGATGTCCAATAATCACCTGACCGACATCGCCCGGCGGGCGGCCCGCGTCACGCCTGCACCGCGCCAGCTTGCCTGGCAGCAACTCGAGTTTACTGCGTTCGCCCATTTCGGCGTGAACACGTTTACCGACCGCGAATGGGGCGATGGCACCGAAGACCCGCGCATCTTTGCCCCCACCGCCCTGGATGCCGGGCAATGGGTGCAGACCTGCCGCGACGCGGGCATGCGAATGCTCATCCTCACCGCCAAGCACCACGACGGCTTTTGCCTGTGGCCCAGCCGCTACACCGAGCATTCGGTGAAAAATAGCCCCTGGCGCAATGGCAAGGGGGACGTCGTGCGCGAGGTGGCCGACGCCTGCCGCGAGGGTGGGCTGCGCTTTGGCGTCTACCTTTCCCCGTGGGACCGTCACGAGCCAACCTATGGCAACTCGCCCGCCTATAATGCCCATTTCAAGAACCAGCTTCGCGAACTGCTCACAGAATACGGCGACATCGCCGAGGTCTGGTTCGATGGGGCATGTGGCGAAGGCCCCAACGGCAAGCGGCAGGTGTACGACTGGCCGGGCTATTATGCCCTGGTCCGCGAGCTACAGCCTGACGCGGTGATCTTTGGCTGCGGTCCCGATGTGCGCTGGTGCGGCAACGAGAAGGGTTACGCCAGCGAGACGCTGTGGAGCGTGGTGGGCCTGTCCGTCGATCTGGAGCATCAAGTGCCCAACTGGGAGGAATACCACCGCGTCATCGGGTCCGACCCCAACTATGGCACGCCCGTCCGTGCGGGCGCGACGGAAGATGAGACGCTAGAGTGCCTGGCAACCGCCAAGCATCTGCTCTGGTATCCCGCCGAATGCGACACCTCCATCCGCCCCGGCTGGTTCTACCACGCCAGCCAGGACGAGCAGGTCAAATCGCTGGAGCATCTGGTAGACATCTACTACCAGTCTGTGGGGCGCAACGCCGTCTTGTTGCTGAACGTGCCGCCTGATCAGCGCGGTCTGATGCACGAGAACGACGCCCAACGCCTGCGCGAGCTGCGCCAGACGCTTGACGAGACATTCCGCGTAAACCTGGCGCAGGGGAAACGAGCGCGAGCCAGCAACACACGCGGCGCGCTGCAAGAGTTTGCCCCAGAGCGGGCGCTGGATGGCGACCCTCGCACCTATTGGACGACCGACCCCGACGTGACGCAAGCTAGCATCGAGTTCGACCTGGGGCAGCCCGCCACCTTCAGCCGGATGCTGCTGCAAGAGCATGTGGCCGTGGGGCAGCGGGTGGCCGAATATTCGCTCGAAGCGTGGGACGGCGCGGATTGGGCGGAAGTGGTGCGCGGGACGACCATCGGCTATAAAAAGCTGGACCGCTTCCCGGCAACCACCACAAACCGCGTCCGGCTGAACATCCTGAGCGCCCGCGACTGCCCGACCTTGCAGGCATTTGGGCTATATTAGTGCACCAGCCCGCCAGTTCCCTGCTGGTACCGGACTATCAGCATCCTTGCTGGCATCTGTCTTCCAAAGGAGCAGTTCGATGACAACCGCCAGACCCCAGGACGGCGTACACGCGATGGTTCCCCGCGAGCGGATGTGCGCGTCAGCCCGCAAGCTACGCGACACCTACGCCTGCGTGCCCGGCATCCCCCTGTTCAAGCGCGAATTTGGCTACTATTCGCTGGAGCGATGGCAGGAAGAAGGCATGCCTCAAGATATTCCCCTGGCAGAGCTGTTTGATTTTGACCCACCCGGCAACCACTATCTCGGCCAGCTTGGCTGGTGTGAGGCCGCCTTTGCCCCCGCCTTTGAGGAGCGCGTGCTTCAAGATCGTGGCGACTATGAGGTCGTGCAGGATTACGCCGGGCGGCACGTGCTTTATTTCAAGGGACGCCGCAACGGCTTTATGCCCGAATATCTCGACCACCCCGTCCAGGATATGCGTACCTGGGAAGAGCGTGTCAAGTGGCGGCTGGACCCCACCACGCCCGAACGATACGCCGACCTGCCAGAGCGCATGGAGCAGGCCAAAGCCGAGGCGGCGCGGGGTATGATGATCGGCCAAAACGTGATCGGCGGCTATATGTACCTGCGTAGCCTGATCGGCCCGGCCAACCTGCTCTACGCCTTCTACGACATGCCCGATCTGATCCACGACTGCATGCGCGCCTGGCTGGAACTGGCCGACGCGGTGATTGCCCGCCATCAGCAATACGTCACGCTGGACGAGCTGTTTCTCGCCGAGGACATTTGCTATTGTCAGGGGCCGCTTATCTCGCCCGACATGATGCGCGAATTCCTGTTCCCCTACTACCAGCAGCTTATCGCCAATATCAAGGCCCGCCAGATCGACCAGGAGCGCCACCTGTACATCCAGATCGACACCGACGGCTATGCCACAGCCGTGATCCCCGTCTACCAGGAAATCGGCATGGATGTAATGAGTCCCTTCGAAGTGGCCGCTGGCAATGATGTCCTCCAGGTAGCACAGGATTATCCCCAGTTGGTGATGTTTGGCGGGATCGACAAGCGCGTGCTGGCCGAGGGGCGCGCAGCTATTGACGCCATGCTAGAGCGCATCCTGCCCGCCATGCGCGCGCGGGGCGGGTACATCCCCACCTGCGACCACGGAGTCCCCGCAGAGGTGCCCTACCAGGATTATCTGTACTATCGGCGGCGTTGCGTCGAATTGGGCAGCCAGGAGGCATGAGTACCAGGTAAGGGACCGCCAGCATCCTGCTGGCCCGCTTCACTATTGCCACACTCTATTCAGCCGCCAAGGATGGCGGCCTAGCTCGTCAGGGATGCCGGGACCAATAGTTGCTCAGAATGGATAATCGTGTAACATAAAGGGTATTGATCTGGCCGATATGCACGATACTGCCAGTAAGCCAGACAGCCCAGTAGGTCACACAGAACGCGGAGGTAACCCGAGTGAGTGAACTCGTCTTTCTCAAACTTGGCGGCTCGCTAATCACGGACAAGCGCCGTTATGAAACGCCTCGCCCGGTGATTATCACGCGCATGGCCCAAGAGATTGCGGGCGCACTTCAGGCCAGACCAGACTTGCAGTTGGTGCTCGGTCATGGCAGCGGCTCCTTCGGGCACTTTGCCGCCGACAAGTACAAGGTACACGAGGGGCGTCTGCAAGATTGGCGGGGCTATGCCGAGACCAGCGCCGCCGCTGCGCGCCTGAACCGGCTCGTCACAGACACCATGCTCTCCGAAGGGGTCAACGTCGTTACGCTGCAACCCTCGGCCTCTGCGCGCTGCCACGACGGCGAGCTGGTCGAAATGGCCGTCGAGCCGATAACGGAACTGCTGCGGCATGGGCTGGTGCCCCTGGTCTATGGCGATGTCGCCCTGGACGATGCCAGGGGTTCCGCGATTATCTCTACCGAGCAGATCTTTACCTATCTCGCCCAACTCTTGCGCCCGCAGCGTATCCTGTTGGTGGGCGAAGTAGCAGGGGTATATTCGGGAGACCCGCAGCGCGATTCGATTGTGCGACTGATCCCCGAGATCAACTCGCGCAACTATCACGAGGTAGAGCATATGCTCTCCACCTCTTTCGGGGTAGACGTGACCGGCGGGATGCTGGGCAAGATCAAGACGCTGTTCGAGCTGGTTAAAGAACAGCCCAACCTGAGCGTGCATATTCTCACCGGACGTCGGCAGCACCTGGTTCAGCAGGTGTTGATAAACCCGAACCTGCGCGAGGGAACGCTGCTCCACTACTGAACGTCCAATAGGCGTCGTATGGTGGCAGCCGAACGATAGCTATCGAGCGGGCCGCGTTGGGCCTATTGTCCGCCAGACAGGCTGTTGGCTGACGGGCGCAAAGTAAAAAGGATATGTCTGAATGACTGGTTTTATTTCGTTTGTAGTTGTCTTTAGTGTGTTGATTTTTGTACACGAGCTTGGTCACTTTGTTGCTGCCAAGCTGGCAAAAGTACGGGTAGAGGAGTTTGGGTTTGGCTATCCGCCGCGCCTGCTAAAGATAGGCCAGTGGCGGGAAACGGCCATCACCATCAACCTGTTGCCCATCGGCGGCTTTGTGCGGATGTCCGAAGACGACCCCACGGCTGAGGGCAGCCTCGCAGCCAAGCCACGCAAGGTGCGTGCGCTGGTCTACACGGCGGGCGCTTTGATGAACCTGCTGCTGGCGGTGGTGTTGTTCAGCATCACCTTTATGGTCGGGACCTGGACGCCCGTAGAGGGCCAGGGTTCGGGGATCTATTTGGTGTCGCCCAACTCGCCCGCAGAGGCAGCCGGTCTTCGCCCAGGGGATACGATCATCTCCATTAACGGCGAGGCCATCGAAAACGTAGACCAGGCCACGCAGATGATCGGCGAGAACGTGGGCCAGGAAATCGAGATCACGGTACGCCGCGAGAACCAGGTGCTACCCGCTGTAAAGGCAGTGCCTCGCGTCAATCCGCCCGAAGGAGACGGCGCGCTGGGGGTGAGCCTGGGGCAGCCTTTGGCGAGAAAAGCGTATCCCGTATGGGAGGCGCTCCCGATGGGGGCGCGGGCCACGTTCAACATGATTGCCAGCATTTTCGACGGGATCAGCGCCATCTTTCGCAAGGAAATGCCCCTGGAAGTTACCGGCGTGCTGGGCATCTATAACATGACTGCCGAGGTCGCCAAGAGCGGCATCGTGCGCCTGATCGAGTTCACCGGCTTTTTGAGCATCAACCTGTTCCTGTTCAACCTGCTGCCCCTGCCCGCGCTGGATGGGGGGCGGTTGTTGTTCGTTGTGCTCGAATGGGTGCGTCGCGGGCGGCGAGTGCCACCCGAAAAAGAAGGGATGGTACACGCCATCGGCATGTTTGTTCTGCTGGCGCTGATGGGAGTCGTTTTCGTAGCCGACTATATCCGTTACTTTGGCTGAGCAAGCCCGAAAGGGTCAAATCCAGATCAAAAGCTCTGTGAGCACAGCCAGAAATATGGTGTATAATACGTGTAAGGTAACTTGGCCCTTTTGTTTCATGGGGGAAAGATGATTTCGGATTTTGAACTAGCTTTGCAAGAACTCCTCGAAGGCGAAAAGCCCTTGAACTATCGCCTGCTGTCCATGCTGTCTTGCCCCAGCCGGGAAGAGACGGTGGCTTTTGCTGCCTTTTGGGAGACGATAGATGGCCAACGCAGGCAAGAGCTGATCACGCGCATGGTCGAGCTGGCCGAAGAGCGCTTTGAACTGGATTTCGTGGACCTGTTTCGGTACTGCCTGAGCGATACCGACCCCGTGGTGCGCCGTCAGGCCATCGAGGGGCTTTGGGAGGCCGAAGGGGGAGACCTGGCTACCGCTCTGATCAAAATGGTTTCCGCTGACCCGGATGAAGGGGTGCGCGCAGCCGCCGCCAGCGCCCTGGGGCGCTTTTTGTTCATGGCCGAGTGCGAAGAGTTGCACGAACGCTACGCGCAGATGATCCGCGAGGCGCTAGAGCAAATCATCGCCAACGCCAACGAACCTGTCGAGGTCGTCCGGCGGGCTGTCGAGTCCATCGCCTTTATCAACGATGACCGCGTGCGCCGGATTATCGCGGACGCCTATGCCCATAGCGACCCGCGCATGCGCTTGAGCGCCGTTTTCGCTATGGGCCGCAGCGCCGAGCAGGTGTGGGCGGAAAACATCCTGGGCGAGCTGGAAAACCAGGAGGCAGACATGCGCTATGAAGCCGCCCGCGCTTCCGGTGAGTTGCAACTCAAGCGGGCCGTGCCCCAACTGATCAAGCTCGTTCAGGGGGCAGACCGCGAAGTACAGAGCGTCTCCATCTGGGCACTGGGCCAAATTGGCGGCAAGCAGGCCCGGAAAGCCCTGGAACAAATGGTTGAGCAAGGAGACGATGAACAGAGCGCCGCAGCGTCGGAAGCCCTGCAGGAGATGGAACTGCTAGAACAGCCCCTTGACCTGTTCCTCTACGAGCCTGAAGCAGCCGAGTGGGAAGAGGTTGGCCTCGAAGAAGACGAGGACGACGAGGACGAGGACGAGGACGACCTGGATGAGTGGCAGGACGAATTCCTGGACCTCGACTAGCAGTTGTTCTGGTGACCGGGCTGTGAATTGAGCGAAGAGGGTCGGTCTGTTGTTATGTCAGATGAAGAGCAACGACAGGAGAAAAAGCGGTTCCGCGCCATCGTGCGTGGCCGCGTTCAGGGGGTTAACTTTCGCAACTCGACACAGTACGAGGCGCGCAAACTGGGCGTGGTCGGCTATGTGCGGAACCAATGGGATGGGACCGTCGAGGTAGTCGCCGAAGGCGAAGCAGACGCCATCCGCAAGCTCATTTCCTGGCTGCATGCAGGCCCCAGTCTGGCCCACGTATCCCGTGTGGAAATCCAATGGGAAGCCCCGCGCAACGAATTCGCCGAGTTTGAGGTGCGCTTTTGATGAGACGAAATCCCGAGCGGGTTGCCTGGGCAGTGCTGCTCTCGGCCTTTGCCGCATTTTGCCTGGTCGTCGTCGCTGTGCCCGTTGGGGGGCGCTGGTATGTGCATAACGCCCAGGTCAAGCGGGATGCGGTAGTCGAATCGCTGGTGGGAACCATCGTGGTTGAGCCGCCAGTGGGCACCGGGCCGTTCCCGCTAACCAAGGGCAACAGCAAGGCAATCTCCGAAGGGACCATCATCCGGGTGGACGAAACCTCGGAGGCTTTTGTCACCTTTTTCAACCATACCCTGCGCCTTTTCCCCGGCACAACCATCCGCGTGGACCGGCTGCGTAGTAGCCGATATCGGGCGGGCGAATTGCCAGACACGGTGCACCTGAGCCTCATGGGGGGGCAGGTGATTGTCGGCACGTCGCTCGGCCTCGACCACGGCGTGGATTTCCGGGTCAACACGCTGCAAGGCGAGTTCAAGCTGGATGCAGACGGGAGCTATGTGCTGGAGGCGCTCAACGAGCGCTCCGAGATTACCGTGTACCGGGGGCGTAGCGAGGTAATCGCCGCCGGGACGGTGATGCCGCTAGAGGCCGGGCAGCGCACCCAGATCGACTTGAACCAGCCGCCCCAACCCGCCACCGACGCCGCGCGAGACTTGATCGCAAATGGCAGCTTCCGCGACCCGCTCAGTGAGGGATGGCGGGCGTTCAACGACCAGGGAGCCGATGGCGGCGACGTGGATGGCCGCGTGGAAACGGTGGTGGACGAGGGCCGCCCGGCGGCGCGGTTTGTGCGTAACGGGGGGCAGGGCAACCACTGCGAGACGGTGTTGGAGCAGATCATCAACCGGCCCCTCTCCGAGCCGATCACCTCGCTCAAGGTGCGCGCCTGGGTCAAGGTGCGCTACCAGAGCCTCCCCGGCGGGGGCTATATGAGTTCCGAGTATCCGCTGATGATCCGCATTCGCTATCGGGATGTGTATGATAGCGAGATGGAGTGGATTCAGGGGTTCTACTATCAGAATACGGCGGGCAACTCGACCATGTACGGCCAGGAAATCCCCCGAGATCGCTGGTATCCTTACGAGTCGGAGAACCTGCTAGAGCAGTTGTCCATCCGCCCTTACAAGATCATCAGCATTGAGGTGTATGCCTCCGGGTGGGATTACGATTCCCTGATCTCGGACGTGCATCTGGTGGCGGAATAGAGACCTTATATCCCCGCCTGCCACTCCTTGAGCTGCGCCACATAGATTCCCCGAATGGCGCGCAAGACCTCCAGATACGGCTCACTCTGGTAATCGGGATACGTCCAGGGCAAGGGCCGGAAATCCCCGTCCCGGTACATAAGCGTTACCTCGGCGAAAATCCCCTGCCCGATATAGAGGCGGTGCGCATAGTTCTTGGTCGTCGCCAGCACCAGCTTGGCCTGCGTGATATACCCCGGGTCCAGGTTGATGCGCCGCCGTCCATCGGCGCGCCATTGCTCCTCCAACTCGTTCGTCAGCACCTTGACCTCGGCCAGCTTGCCGGGGTCCATCAACGGCTGAAAAGAGACAAACTGACGCAGCAGCCCGCCGCCAAACTCCTCATCATAGTAATCGGTGTACGTAAAAGGCAGCACCGCGCTCGTATAATCCACCGCCCCAAACCGCTGGGCCAGCGCCTCGGCGGCAGCCTGGAACAACTCGCGGTGGCCGCTAATCATCGGCAGCACTAGCTTCACGGGGAGGGGCTGCTTGATGGCACCCATGCAACCACCCCTCTAGATGGAATACAACTCGATCAGACTCTTTTCGATGCTCCCCTCGATATGGGCGACCAGCTCAATATAGGGGGCCAGCGTCGAGTTCCTGAGCTTTTCCTTCAGCAACTCGTCCAGTTGGAAAATACCCGCCGAGTTGTTCATCAACACATCAATATGCACCGGCTTGGTTTCCCCGGCAGACAGGCGCACCTCGTCAATGGCCGCCGCCGATACAGAATGAATGTTCACCGAACCGGCCTCAAAGGGGATACGCGAGCGCCCGTGGGTCATATCCAGCGCGTCGGCCAGCTTGATGACGCTGGCCTCCGTGGTCAGCGCCTTTTCGTCAGAACGGTGCGCCGCGACGGCGTGCAACGTTTCCGAAGTGATGATCGTGCGCTGCTCGATGTCATAAAAAGGCAGCGCGGCCAGCGTCTCGCGCGCCTTGCGCTAGGCGATGATCAGACTATGGTTCTCGTGATGGTTGCGGTGGATGCTGATACCCAGATCATGAAAGCAAGCACCCAGCACGACGATGATCTCTGCATCTTGCACCGTCATGCCATAGTCTTTGACCACGTTCATGGGGACTCCGCCCGCGTCGAGCAGACGCAACAGCTTGAGCGCAATGTTCGCCACAATGCGAATATGCACCTCCCCGTGGTCGCTGATCCCCGAACGATCCACGGCGTTGATGTTGGCGCACTTCCAAAGCTGATGCAACTCGCGATCCTGGTTGATGACCTCCATTAGTTGCGCCAGCTTTTCGTTGTGGCGAGCGGGCAGGTTAATCGGCATCTCTCCTCCTAATCAAAGCCAAGGCCCCGTTCCTTCAGACTGATATACTGCTGCCCGCCCACAATCAGGTGGTCGAGCACCTCTATATCCAGATTCTTGCCTGCGCGCACGATCTCTTGCGTGACCCGCACATCGTCCATCGAGGGCGTTGGGTCGCCGCTGGGGTGGTTGTGGGCAATCAGGATAGCTGTAGCGTTCTCCTTGATGGCCTCGCGGAACACCTCAGCGACGCGCACCATCGCGGCGTTCACGCTGCCCACATACACCGTATGCGTACGCAGAACGTGGTGCTTGGTATCCAGCAGCATAACCTGAAGCTGTTCTTGTCGCAGCATGCTCATCTCGGCCATGAATACCTGGGCCGCGTCCGCCGGGCAAGTGATGGTGGGCCGATGGCCGTTTGCCGACAGAATCGCCCGTCGGCCTATCTCCAGCGCCGCCTTGAGATGGGCGGCTTTGGCCGGGCCAATGCCGGGGATGCTGCACAATTCGCTGAATCCGGCGTTATCCAGCCCGGCGAGGCTGCGAAAGCGGTTCAGCACCCGATGGGCCAGGCTGATGGCGTTCTCGTTGCGCGATCCCGTGCCCAGAGCAATGGCGATTAGCTCCGCATCCGAGAGGACAGCCGCCCCATAGGCTTCCAGCCGCTCGCGGGGCCGCTCCGATTCGGGCATCTCTTTGATGAGGACATGGTACGGTGCATCGGTCATGGCTACCATCCTTTGCGCGAACGATGATACAACCCGCAAGGCGTACGATGGCGCATGCATACGGTCAGTTTAGCCATGATATAGCCCGCCGTCAATTGCGGCGGGCTGGTCGGACTTTTGACAATGCGCTGCCGGGCTTGTATGATACGGAATTGCGTACATTTCTCCAGGCAGATGGCGGGGAGGAGCATGTTCACAGACTGGCTGAGAAAAGTATTCAAAAACATCGTCGGGCCTATTGCCAGATTTCTCGGTCGTATGGGGCTTTCCGCGAATGGCTTGACCATCCTGGGTTGCCTGCTCACCGTGGCCGTGTCCGTGGTAATCGCCACCGGGCGCTTTCGCCTGGGCGGGCTGCTGCTGATTGCAACCACGGCGTTCGATGCGCTGGACGGCACGCTGGCCCGCGAGCAGGGCGGCAGCACCAGGTTTGGTGCCTTTTTGGATTCCGTACTGGACCGGGTCACCGACTCGGCGATTCTGCTGGGCGTGGCCTGGTGGTACATGGGCCAGGCAGGGCGCATCGAAGAGATGCTGGCCTACGCGGCCATCGTCGGCTCTATGCTGGTGAGCTATACGCGGGCGCGCGCCGAGGCCATGAACATCGAGTGCAAGGTGGGGCTGTTCACCCGCGTCGAGCGCACGCTGGTCATCATCGTGGCGCTGATTGTGGGGCTGGTAGAACCGGCGCTGTGGGTGCTGGCCGTTGGCACCTGGCTTACCACCATCCACCGCATGGTACACGTATACCAGCAGACCAAAAGACAGCCAGCGCTCTCTGGCAAGTAGCAGCGATTCCCTCAAAAAGCAGAACTTGCAAAATGCGTGGTCTGTGCTATAATACCCGCTGTTGCAGAGAGATATGGTGGGCGTAGCCGAGTGGTTAAGGCACCTGGTTGTGGCCCAGGAGACCGTGGGTTCGAATCCCACCGCTCACCCCAGGCAAGACGATCATCCCCCGATGATCGTCTTTTTTTATTCCCCGACCATAGAGCGCGGCTATCAGTAGGTGTACGTTTCGACCAGCGCGCCCCGCTCGTCATACAGGAATACCGTGTCGCTGTCGTTATTCCAGATGAAACGCCGCTGCCCCCAATACAGGTGGTGGCGGTGTTCGACCCGCTGCCCGTGTGCAGCCGCACCCACGCGCCCGGCCACAGAAGGAACGATGGAAATGTGTACGTGTTTCCCGCCTCGTCGCGCACCTTCCACCCGGCCATCTGGGCAACCTGCCCGCCTTCGTTCGTCAAGCAGACATACTCCTCATTGTAGCGGTCGCCGTCGTTGCCCGGCACATCAAACTGGCAGCACCAGGCGGCGACACGCACACGAGCAGGGATAGGCGTAGGAGCCGGGGTAATGGTCGGCGTAGGGCTGGGCGTCGCCGTAGGAGTGGGGGTTCCTGTGGGGGTTGGCGCATTGGAGACCAGCGCGAGCCAGACGGCGGGCTGGGATGGAGCCTCGCTCACAGCCGCCGATAGCGGGCGGCCCACGCTCAGGCCCGTCAGGACGGCTGCCAACAACAGAACGGCGATGCAAGCACGCTTCATAGCAGACCTCCTTGCCAAGCGAGGACACAACACCTATGCAAGCGAGAGCATTGTAGAAAACAGCGCCTCCGCTGTCAACACGCCTGCCCGCGCACCCAAAACGGCAGGCACACCCTGAAATGGGCGCGCCTGCCGTGGATTGCAGAGCGGCGGAGAGTCGAACGCGCTAGGCCACGAAATGCTTAAAGGTGGGCAGGTAATCCTTGTTCTGGGCCAGCATGTCGTTGACCATCTGCCTGATTTCGGCCAGCGACAGCACCGACGCGGTCAACGGATCGTAGGCGATGGAGTGGAACACCATCGTCGGGTCGCCAGTGAGGCAGGCTTCCACAGCCATCTCCTCCGAAGCCACGCTGACGTTGACCAACGCCGCACACTGGGGCGGCAGCGCGCCCACGTGAATCGGGTTGAACCCGCGTGTGTCGGCGTAAACCGGCACTTCCACACAGGCCCCTTCCGGCAGGTTGGTGATCAGGCCGTTGTTGGGCACGTTGCCGTTGAACTTGAACGGCTCGCCGCCCATGTAGGCGTTGATGATATAGGTGGCGTACTCGTGCCCGCGCTCCAAGTTCAAGGGCTTGGGGTCGTCCAGCCACTCACGGATACGGTCGCGCCATTCATGATCCCGCGCCAGATATTCCTTGAGGATATAGGCATACTCGCCGGGGTTCCAGCCGGTGCCGTGGGTGCAATATTTCTCAATCAGATCCGGGCGCTTGCGGAACCACCAGTTGTATTCCGAGTTGTGCCCGCTGGACTCGGTAACATAGTAGCCCAGGTGCAGGAACATCTCGTTCCGCACCTGCTCTTCGTTGTACACTTCGGGCCGCTCCATCGCCTGACGAATCAGGGGGTAGGCGTCCTTGCCATTCCACTCGAACTTGACATAGAAGGCCTGATGGTTGATGCCCGCGCAAACATAGCTGATTTCCTCGTTGGGCGCGCCGATCCAATTCGCCAGCATGTGCGCCGTCCCCTGCACGCTATGGCACAGGCCACTGACCTTGACACTCGTCTCGCGCTGCATGGCCCGGCAGAGCATCGCCATCGGGTTGGTATAGTTCAGCAAAATGGCGTCAGGGCAATACTTTTCAATGTCGCGGCAGATGTCCAGCATAACGGGGATGGTACGCAGGGCGCGGAAAATGCCCGCTGGCCCGCGCGTGTCGCCCACGTTAATGTCCACGCCGTACCGCTTGGGGATTTCGATGTCATAGCGCCAGACGTGCACCCCCCCGGCCAGGATAGTGCAGATCACCGCGTTGGCTCCCTTCAGGGCTTCGGCGCGATCGGTGGTGGCGATGACCTTGGCGGGGTAATTGCCTTCCGCGACAATGCGATCCACGGCACGCTTGATATAGTCCAGGCGTTCCGCGTCCACATCCATCAAAGCGAGGGTGGCATCTTCTAGCAGAGGAAAGGTCAACAGGTCCTTGACCAGCGTGCGGGTGAACCCAAAGCTTCCTGCTCCGATAAAAGCGATTTTTGTCATCTGGTTGCTCCCTTGAGTGTAATGGGTGATCCAGCATGGTGGTGGTTTGGTACTGCCCATTGGCAGCATACCACAAATCGCCAATTTCATCTACCTGCAAGTTGTGCAGGCGAAGAACCGCTGGCATCCTGCCGCCTGGTCTGCCGCCAAGGATGGCGGCGGTCCGTCCGTAGCCGCGGCATTCCTGCCGCGCTATCCCATAGCGCGCTCTGGCCGCCAAGGATGGCCAATGGTGCTGACTTTTCGCGGATCAAGTGCTGGGGCGAGATCGGGGTGGCCCTCATCCGCCCTTCGGGCACCGGCATGTATGCCGGGCGGCTGAGTACAGCCGGGGATGAGGGTGTCTGGTTCCCTCGCCCCTTGGGAGAGGGATAGGGTGAGGGTGATTGACAATCAAATGTTAGCGCCATTAGCCAAAGATGGCGGCGGTCCAACGGCTTGACAACATGGCGGGTCTGGGCGACAATTGCCCCTGTCTAGGGTGCGCTGACCGGCGTGTCGCCCTGATAGCGGGTCTGCCTGGCTGGATGGGCTGCGAGTCACGCCGAGGCGCAGGGGCAATAGGAGCGACGAGCAATGAAACGAATTGCAGTATTGACGAGCGGCGGAGATGCGCCGGGCATGAACGCAGCCATCCGGGCCATCACGCGCACGGGGCTAGAGGCTGGCCTCGACGTGTTTGGCGTGCGAAATGGCTATTCAGGGCTGATTGACGGGGATTTCGTGTTCCTCTCGCGGCGAGACGTGGGCGGCATTATGCAACTGGGGGGAACCATGCTGGGGAGCGCCCGCAGCCAGGAATTCTACACCGAAGAAGGCCGCCGCAAGGCCATCGAAAACCTCAAGGCGGAAGACGCCGAGGCCCTGTTCGTTATCGGGGGGAACGGCTCGCAAACCGGGGCGTTCGCCCTGTATCAGATGGGCTTTCCCGTGGTGGGGGTCGCCTCGACCATTGACAACGACCTGGCGGGCACAGACGTGACCATCGGCGTGGACACCGCCATCAACGTGGCCCTGGAGGCCATAGACCGCCTGAAAGTGACCGCCGAGTCCCACCGCCGGGCCTTTTTGGTCGAGGTCATGGGGCGCAAGTGCGGCTTTGTGGCGCTCATGGCGGGGATTGCCGGAGGCGCCGAAGTGGTCGTCATCCCTGAGCGCGAAATGTCCCCCGACGAGGTGGCCGCGCAGTTGCGCGCTGCCCACGAGCGGGGCAAGGGCCACGCAATGGTCGTGGTGGCCGAGGGCGCGCACAACAACGCCCAGCGATTGATCGAGTATTTTGAGCAGCATCCCGAAGGCGTCGGCTTTAAACTGCGCGCCACGATCCTCGGCCATGTGCAACGGGGGGCCAACCCCACCAGCCGCGACCGCCTGCTGGCGACACGCCTGGGCGAAGGAGCAGTGCGGGCCTGGCTGCGCGGCGAACAAGGCGTGCTCACCGGCTTGCAGGGAAACCGCGTGGTCACGACGCCGTTGGAACAGGTGGTCAACACGCACAAGCAGCTAGACTTGAGCCTGTTCGACCTATCCTGCATCATGTCCATGTAAACGATTGGCATATACACCAACTCTGGGGAGGTAAGCGCCGTGCGCGTCAAACACGCTGTAATGGTCAGCCTGCTGGGTCGGCAGCGGGACCGTTTTCATTACTATACCCCCGAACGCACACTGGCCGAGCGCCTGGCCTTGTT
>JAAYXX010000336.1 GCA_012515695.1 Chloroflexota bacterium | reverse complement strand
TATAATGCGCATGGTTGCCCCCTTGAAATTGATCTGCTATTATGTCCGATCCCTGGCCTGGCCGGAATGTACCACGTCTTCCCGGCACCGTCAACGCCCCGCTTCACTTCCCTGCCCGCAGCTTGTCGACTCGGTTGCAAAGTATGTTGGTGAGGGGCAGATTTGGCAAAAAGGGGCTCTGAGACCATCCTGAGAGTGATAAGCAAACAGGAGATCCCAGAGCCCATGAATATGATAGAGCGAGGCAGGGTTTTTGTCCAAAAGCTGCGGGAGTTAGCGGGGTGGTCCCCTTGGGACTGGCGCCGCTGTCCTCGTTGTGGCGGAACCTGGACCTACAAGAATGGGGGCTATGTGCGTCGGCCTTGGACCTTCGAGGGGCGGCAGGAGGTACGCATCCAACGCCATCGGTGTCATGCCTGCCGCCGGACGTACAAGGAAGAACAGCCCTGGCTAGTGGCGGGGAGTTGGTATGCCAGGGAGGTCCATCGCTGCGCCGTAGACCAGTGGATGCATCAACGCAGTTCGTTACGCCGGGTAGCGGAATGGTTACGGTCGTTCATGGGGCGGCAGGAACGCTGGTGGCTGTGGCGGGTAACCGACCCCAAGCCGCTGGAGCAAAAGGAACGCTGTGGACTGCATGCCAGTACCGTCCAGCGTTGGCTGGATCGGGCCGGGCAGCATGCGCAAGCGGGGGTACGCGGGCAGCTGGAAGGGCTGCCCTGTTCGGGACAGATGGGCACCGATGGGCTATGGGCACGCCTGCGGGGGGAGAGTCGGCGGGTAGTGCTCGGTCTGGTGGACAGTGTCACCGGGCTGATCTGGGGGATGATAGTCGTGGCGGAGGAGGAGAGCGCGGCGAGTTGGCAAGCACTCCTGGAACAAGCGCGAGCCATGGGTTTGTCTTGGGAGGGGCTGAATGGCCTGACTAGTGATGGGGCTGTGGGGTTGCTCTCGTATCTACGCCAAGCCTTGCCGTGGGTGCACCATCAGCGGTGTGTCTGGCATCTATGGCGCAGTCTGGCAGCAGATCTAGCTCAAGCGGCGGCGCAGGCTGCGCGTGGCTTAAGTAAGGAAGTCGCCAAAGCGACCCAGCGGGCGGTGCGTCAGGAACTGACGGCTCTGCTGCATGCCGTCATCGACGCTCCCAGCCATGAGCAGGCCGAATTAGCCCTGGCGCAGTTGCAGGCCCATGCCTACGGGGCCCGCCTGGCGCGCAAGATGAACGAGCAATTCGACCGCATCCTCTTTACCTTGCTGGAGTGCCACCGAGGTCTGGTACGCATCTCCCCAGAGTGGTTATGGCGCGACTTCCGTATGCGGTTGAGCCGTGGGCGTAATCATGGGTCCGACGAGCGCTTGCAGCGGGCGGTGCTCTTATGGAAAGTGTATCACGACTTCACGCCCGCACAGAGGAGGTCAGAACGCAAGCGCACCTACAAGCATCCTGGACAGAGTCCCTTGGAAGTGGCCGGAGGGGCACCAGGAGAAATCAGTTACCTGGACGCCCTGGAAGTATGAGCGCTTCCGGCTAGCTTGCTGTTACCTGCCACCATCGAGGCGACAGCAGGCAGGCCAAGATAGCCCCACCGCTACCCCAACAAGGACGCACTTCTCGCCAACACAATTTGCAACCGAGTCTGTCAAGCCGAGCGATGGAAGGGTGGCGCTACTCGTATATCTCGTCATTGCGAAAAGCGGCCCAGGCGGTCTCGAACCAGGTGTCCGACGCGGGGATGG
>JAAYXX010000043.1 GCA_012515695.1 Chloroflexota bacterium | reverse complement strand
GGTTGGCCCAGCTTTTCTGGAGGGGATAACGGGGATAGCCGGGAATACGGTGGCTATCCTCGATCTCCAAGGCGTGATCGCCAGCGGGAGCGGCCTTTCCGGCGGGACGATCTACGCCGATACTGTCGTGAATGATCTGGAAATGGCCGCCAATAACCCCGCCGTGGCTGCCATCGTGCTGGATATCAACAGCCCCGGCGGCAGCGTGTTCGCCAGCGCCACCATCTACGAGGCGGTGCGCGCCTGCCCCAAGCCCGTCGTCGCTTACATGGGCGAGATGGCCGCCTCCGGCGGGTACTATATCGCCTGTGGCAGCGACTATATCCTGGCCCATCCGGCCACCCTCACCGGCAGCATCGGTGTCATCTGGCAGTTTACGAACGCCGAGAAACTGTTGGATATGCTGGGCGTCCAGACGCAGGTCGTCAAGAGCGGCCAGCACAAGGATCAGGGGGGCTATCACCGCCCGCTGACCGAGCAGGAATTGGAGATGTACCAGGAGATCGTGGACGAGGCGTATGAGGATTTTCTGCAAGTGGTGGCCGATGGGCGCGACCTGGCCCCAGAGCAGGTGCGCGAACTGGCCGATGGGCGAGTGTTCAGCGGACGTCAGGCAGTCGAGTTGAGTCTGGCAGATGCCGAAGGGGATCTGGACGACGCCATCGCCGTGGCCGCGAGCATGGGCAACATCGAGGGCACGCCCTCCTTGCTACACATCCAGCACCAGCCGGGCCTGCTCGACGTCTTTCTCAGCTACTTTTCCAGCGTCCAGCGCCCGCCAGAAGCCGCCCTGCTCGAAGAACTGCTGAACGCCGACGCTGCCCGCCCGCAATACCTGTACGTCGCCCCGTGAAACCACGGCTAACCACGAAACACACAAATCACGAAAAACAGAGCGCCCGGCGCTCTGTTTTTTTCTTGGTTCAACCTTCCGCGTCGGGCATGAACTCGTATACCCGCACCGGCCCGGAGGCATAGCGCAGCGCAAAATAGACGCTGGCGTCCAGGTCCTTGGGCATGAACCGCCCGCCGCGCGCCCCCACAAACACGTGTGTTACCCCCGCCTGCCGCAGCCGCTCGATCACCGCCGGGTCATCCACCGAGGCCGCCCCCTCCATCGCCAGCGCAAAATCCACGATCGCGCGCTTTTCGGTGGCCGGGCTGTGCTGATACAACACACTCGGCAGCGTCACCTTGCGCCCGGACAGAATGGGCAGCCACCAGCCGCCATCTGTCCCCATGTGCAAATCCCCCTGCCAGAGCTGCGTATTGATCAGGAAACGCGCATCCTCAGGCGTATGCTCGGCCACCCACTGCATCCCATGCACGTCGTCCCTGGTGGTCAACACTGTCACCGGATTCACCACATCCACCATGCGCCAGGCAGTCCAGCCAGATAGCGCCAGCAGCCCCACGCCCAACAGCGCCCCCGCCCAGCGCACGCCCCACTCTGGCAAGCGTTCCAGGTCACGGCGCGCCAGATGCGCCAGATCGCCCACCAGCCACCCGATCAGCAGACCTATGGGCAGCCAAAACGAGATCACCACCGACGAGTTGTGGAGCAGCCAAAAGTCGAACAGGCCCACCACGCGCAGGTTGGCCGCCAGCAGCCACAACCCCACCCACGCGGCCACCCCTACCACGTCCACCCGACGGCGAAGCAGGCCCCACACCGCCCCCACCCCGGCGACAATCAACAATTGGCGAGTCCAGCCGGTATCTATCAGCCCCGTGGGGAAATCGTTATAGCCAGTTGGCCCTTCCCAACCGCCGTATATCGTCCCTACATCGGGCATCAACCGCACCAGCAGGCGCACCAGCCAGGGCAGAGCGAACACCAGCGCCACGCCCGCCAACTCTACGCTCCGGCGGGCCACCTGCGCCAGCCGCGCCCGCGAAAAGCGCCCCCGCCCCAGCGCGATCAGCGCTTACACCCCCCAGAACAGCACATAGAACACCATCACGCGATAGTGGACCAAGAACAGTCCCGCCAGCAAGTACCCCCCCGCAAGGAGCAGCCGCCACGGAGTGCGCTCTTGCTCTAGCAGCGCCAGCGTAGACAGACAGGTCGCGGGCAATAAGACCAGCCCCGCCATCTGCGTGTAGCGCCCCCAGCTCACGTAATAGGCGGGCATGGTAGACAGCAGCCCTACCACTATCGCGCCAGCCACCCCCGCCCAGTGATTGCGGGCCAGCCGAGACGCCCACGCCGCCACCACCAGCGCGCTGGCCGCGTTCAACACCTGCCCCAACACCAGCACCGCCCGATAAGAAGGTAGCCCGGACAGCCCCATGAGCGCGGCGGCCTGGCTGTGAAAACCAAAGTGATAGTGGAAATTGAGCGCGGGGAGATACGGCTCGAATGTGACCGGGATGCCCCCTTGCTCGAAGAGGAGTTGCGTCAGCACGGTATGATGCACCGAGTCCACCCACGCAGGCACCTCCAACTCGCGCACGTGCAATACCCGCGTGGCCCCGATCACCAGCAGCACCGCCACCAAAATCGCCACGGGCAGAGCATCCTCTCGCGCCAGGATTGGCCTCGCCAGAGCGCCCCGCCGCGCCCACAAACGCGCCGCCCCTGCCACCAGCAACAGCCCAATGATCCCCCAGAGGCGCCACCCGGTCAGGCTCACCCCGGCCACGCTGGCCCACAGCCACAAGAGCGGCCAAAAGGCCATGCTCAACGACAGGATCAGGGCCGCATACAACACGCCGTCCAGCCGCCGCGCCGGTAAAAGGTAGAGGCTCGCGACGAAACCGGGCAACGCCAACAGCAGCAACAGCGCGGGAACCAGCCCCAGGCTGCCCGCGACCATCCGGGCCACGTCCTCCAGCGCGTCCGCTAGCCGATAGTCATAGCCCGTGATGAAATACAGGTCGCCCGGCTGGGGCACGCCGTTCTCCAGCCGCTCGCCGTAGGCATACGCCTCCCCCTGCGAATACCACGCCCCCAGGCTGTGCGCCCCGTTGGAACTGAGGGTAAAGCGGTAGGTGGCATTCTCGGAATCGGCCAGCGGTTTGAAGGGGAACACGATTCGCTGGTTGTGCTCCATGCCCGCACCGCCTAGTTCGACGCGCACCGGCGGCTGCTCGGGAGCATCCAGCCGCTCAAGAGTCATCGTCAGGCGGGTATCTGCGGGAATCTCGCGGTCAGGGTCATAGACGACCAGCAAAATCTCGATGGACGAGAGACCGGGTTGACGGGACACAAACGTCTGTCCGGCGGTCAGCCCCGGCATCAGCGGAGGGGTGGCCGTGTCCAGCCGCTCCTGAGCAACGTCCCGCTCGTGGTGGGTCGGGCTAACGGCCAGTTGCCAGCCCAATAGGGCCAGCACCAACAGGACAAGCAGCAGATAAGGGAGGACGCGACGCAGCCTAAGAGTCATTCGCCTTTTGTTGTAGTTCGTAGAGTTTGTTGAGGGCTTCTAGCGGTGACATGCCCATTACGTCTAGCTCGCGCAACAGTTCCACCACAGGGTGCGGCTTGGCCGGGAAGAGCGCCAGTTGGCGCACTTCGCGCACGTGCCGCGTTTTGGCGGTGTTCGTGGTGACGGGTTGCGACCCGTTCTCTAGCTCCTTGAGCAGTTCCTCCGCCCGGCGAATGACCTCTCGCGGCAGGCCCGCCATCTGCGCGACGTGAATGCCATAGCTGCGGTCTGCCCCGCCGGGCACAATGTGGTGCGTGAAGGCGATATTGTTCCCCTGGCTGGTGACCGCCACGTTATAGTTGCGCACGCACGGCAGAAACTTTTCCAGGTCCACCAATTCGTGGTAATGGGTGGCGAACAGGGTTTTCGGGCGCAGTTGCGGATGATTGTGCAGGAACTCGACCACCGACCACGCGATCGAGATGCCGTCATACGTGCTCGTGCCCCGCCCGATCTCGTCCAGCACCAGCAGGCTGCGCTGGGTGGCGTGGTTGAGGATGTTGGCGAGTTCGACCATCTCGACCATGAACGTGCTCTGCCCCGCCGAGATTTCGTCCTGCGCGCCCACACGGGTGAAAATGCGGTCCACCAGGCCGATATGGGCCGACTCGGCGGGCACAAAGGAGCCGATCTGCGCCATCAGCACAATCAGCGCCACCTGCCGCAGATAGGTCGAGTTGTGGCTGATCAGGCCATTGGCTACATACGCATGTCCATCTGGCACGGAAAGGTCAAACACCTCGGCCTCGCCGGGTTCAATGGCCGCTACATGGTCATAGAAATAGCGCTGATCCAGCAGAGCGTCCAGTTCGGGGCAGGCCACCCCGTTTTGTTGGCAATAGGTAACCAACTCGTCCAGCTTGTCGTAGGAAACGTTACGACTGGCCGGGATGTAAGTATAAAAGATCGAATTGACGCTCTTGTTGTGCTTGAGCGCCACCGGCTTGTCGGGAGTAGCGACGATGGCCGCTTGCACCTGTTTGAGCGCGCCTTGCAAGTGAGGGATTCCCCCGACATTTGGCCGCCGCAGCGGAGAAGCCAGCCCTTGAGCGGCCTGTTTGCGAGGCAGCCGGAACCCTACCTGCTGGTAGAAAGCGATGGCCTCCGCACCGTCCAGCGCCAACCGGTAGCTGGGTCTGTGCGCAGTACGCTTCACATGCAGGGAGGCAATCAGCCCCATGTTCAACAAGAGCAACTGTACTTCGTGGGCCAGCCGACTGGAAGCGGTAGCCAGGCGCACATTCCCATAACGGTTCTCTGCATAGCCATCCGCGTCAAACAACCCCTGCAAAAAAGCCACCACAATTTGCCGGGGCGCGCGCAGAATGGCGCGTGGCACCGTCTTTTCATGTGCCTGGCAGTACCCCAGCCCCAAACTCGCCAAAAAGGTGCGGATTTGCTTGCTGGTGACAACAAAGTCTTTGCCATTCGCCTTGCAGCCAACCTTGTAGCCAAAAAGCCGCTGGATAATCCGGCGGAACTCGTCGGCGATAAAGGCGTCGGCTGTACTCAGCAGGAACGAGTTCTCATAGGTCACGGTGCCGTCCCCAACCAGCAACCCCAGCAGGTAAGCGAGATCAGCATCCATCTGGCTGGGAAGCGAGTAGCTCTTGACCCCGCGCAAAGAAGCCACCGCCGAATGGTCAATCGCCGTCTCCTGGCCCCAAAGGTCCACCTTGCGCGGGATGGCGAACACATCCCCCACGCCAAGCTCGCCCAACAGCTTCCACCCCTCGCGGCCATCGGCAAACCTCACCCACACGCGATGCTCCGGGGTCCCTTCCAGGCGATAGCCCAGCCGAGTCGTGAGAGCGATGGTCTTTTGCCTGCCCCCCGTGTAAAAGTGGGTGGCCCGGCGGCTGCCCCGCATCCCCTGAACGCCACAAGATATTTTCGCAAACTCGCCCAGCGGGGCGTTCTCTGGCTGCAATTCCTCCAGGGTCAGCAACCCCCGGTCGGTGAAAACCAGGGTATCCCCGCGCAAACACTTGCCGCTCATGTTGGGGCCGGTGATAATATGAATGGCTGCATCGGGGGTCATCAGGCTATTGTTGGGCACGAACTGGTCGGTGGACAGCATTTGTTCGACTACGGGATGACGCCCGCCAACGATTTCGAGCTTTTGGTCGTTGCTCAACTCGGGCCGCACATAGTTGTAATTCGCGGCCACTTCCGCCAGCGCCAGATAGACGTCCAGGTGCGCGATGGCGCGGGCCGTCGTTAGCAGCTCGTCGGCGCGCTCGCCCAGATAGGCGAGAATGTCCCGAAAGACATTGGCTTCCAACTCTTGCGTGCGCTCGGCGGCGCTGAGCACCAGGGCCTCTTGCTCTTTCAATTCCGGGGTAATGTATCGCTCGGCGTTGACCAGCGTTTGCTTGCGGATGTAATCCTCTGGCACGGCCTCGACGTTCGAGTTGGTCACTTCCAGGTAATACCCGAACACCTTATTATAGCCGACCTTGAGGTTCTTGATGCCGGTGCGCTGCCGCTCCACGCGCTCCAGGTTGGCGATCCACCGCTTGGCGTCTGCCACCGACCGCTCGATCTGGTCCAACTCGGCGGAATACCCCCGCCGGATGTACCCCCCATTCGCCAGCGTAGCCGGGGGATCATCTACAATAGCCTGGCTAATCAGCGTGATCGCCTCTGTGCAGGGACTCATCATCTCGCCGCTCAGGGGGTAGACCTGGGCCGCTCCCTCCACGCGCGCATCGCGCACCATCTCGGCCATGCGCCGCCGAATGTCCCCCACCCGCTCTAGCGCCGTCTTGAGCGCGATCAACTCGCGTGGCCCGGCAATCCCCTGCACGATGCGATTGGTCAGCCGCTCCAGGTCGCCAAACCCCTTCAGCAGCCCCCGCAGCGCCACCCGCCGGGGCATATCCTGAAAGCAGATGTCCACGGCATTCAGCCGCTCTTCTAGCGCCGCGAGGTCCAGCAAGGGCTGAGTCACCCAACGCCGCAGCAAGCGCCCGCCCATCGGCGTGAGCGTGTGATCCAGCACGCCCAGCAGCGACCCCTTCAATGTGCGGTCGCGGATCGTCTCGGTCAATTCGAGGTTGCGGCGCGTGGTCGTATCCAGGTTCATGAACGAATCCACGGAATAGGTGGACAGGCGGGTCAGTTGCGCCAGCGAGTCGGCCTGATGCTCCTGGAGGTATTGCAGCAGCAGGCCCGCCGCGCGAGTAGCCAGGGGCAATTCCTCACAGCCATAACCGGCCAGCGTCGAGACGTGGAAATGGTCCAGCAGGGCGCGCCGACAATTGCCCAGCTCGAACCGCCAATCGGGGTAGAGGGTCATGGGCACTTCCAGCGAGGCCAGCCGGGGATAGCGGCGCTTGGCCTCTGCCGACTCGGCTTCGCCCTGCCCGATGAACGCCTCGCCGCCGTCGCTCAACACGACCTCCGCCGGGGCCAGGCGATCCAGTTCGCGCAGCACAGCCAGGCCAATGTTGCTATCGCGCAACTGGGTGGTGGCAAACTCGCCCGTGGTAATATCCACGTAGGCGATACCCGCGCAATCATCGTCCCAAACCACCGTCACCAGGAAATTGTTGCGCTTGTCCGTCAGCAGGTTCGGCTCTACCACAGTGCCGGGCGTCACCACCCGCACGACCTCTCGCGGCATGAGGCCGTTCACCGTCTCGCGAGACACCTGCTCGCAAATAGCCACCTTGTAGCCCTTGGCGATCAGCTTGGCGATGTACCCCTCGACCGCGTGATAGGGTACACCCGCCATCGGGATGCGCTGACCTTTGGCGACATTGCGCGAGGTGAGCACGACATCCAGCTCGGTAGAGACCAACTGGGCGTCCTCGTCGAACGTCTCGTAAAAGTCACCCAGGCGGAAAAAGACAATCGCGTCGGGGTATTGTCGTTTGGCGTCCAGATATTGGCTTCGGATGGGCGTGACAGTGGTGGGTTTGGGCATGATACTCTCTTTCCAGCGATCAGGCCCCAGTATAGTGACATAACAGCCAGATGTCAACGCGAGCGATAGGCGTAAATGTCCCTGCCGTAGCCGCATAATCTGGCGCGGGATTGCGCGCCTGCAAGGCGCGGCTACTTATCCTCCTGGAACCAATACAGCGCCCGCTGCTCCAGGAACCCGCTCTCCTGCCATTCCTGCAATGCCTGGTTGATCTGCTCCAGCAGAATGGGCGCGTCCGGGCGCACCGCAATCACATAGGGGTCGCTGGTCAGATCGGCGCCCGCAAAGCGCACGGGCATCCCCTGCCCCACATACGTCAGCGCCGTTACCTTGTCGCACAAGATGGCGTCCACCTCGCCCTGCTCCAGCAACGCCAACACTTCCTCCGGCTCGCGCACCGGCACGACCTCCACATCCATCCCCCGGTCGCGGGCCAACTGGCGGGCCAGTTGGTGGGCCTCTGCGCCCAACTCCACAGCCACCCGCCCGCCCCGCAGGTCGCCGAACGCGTTGATGGCCGCATCCCCTGTTCTGGTCAACAACACCTGCCCCGCGTTGAAATAGCTCTGCGAATAGCGCACATCGCGGGTCATCGTGCGATCATACGGCAGCGCCGACAGGATTATGTCGAATTTGTCAGCGTACAGCGCATCATACAGCCCATCGAAATGCACATTGACAAACTGCACCTCCACGCCCCAACGCGCCCCCAGTTCCCTGGCGAGGTCTACGTCAAACCCGTGGAACCCACGGGCATCGTCCACCAGTTCGAACGGCGGATAGCTGGCATCCATCCCCACGCGCAGCACGCCCTGCCGTTGAATGCGCGTCCAGGTCTCGTCGCGCCGCCCGCCCGCGCCCAGCGAGCGCCACACCAGCCACCCCAACACCAGCACGCCCAAACCCGCCAGCAGCCATATCAGCGTCCTGCGCGAACCGGGCTTGACCTTCCACGGCAGAACGCCCCCCGTAACGCCCGCTCTGCTCATCGTCTAGCGCTCCAGGAATTCAAATGGTTCGTTGCGCGCATAGTGCATCGTCTCCAGATAGACCGGCTTGGGCACAAATTCTGGCGTCACAAAGGCGAAACTGTCCTGATAGGTCTTTTGCGGCCAGGGGTAGCGAAACGCCCACAAAGCCACCGCCTCGCACCAATCCCATTCGGTCAACGCCTTCTCATAGGCGCGTATCGTGTATTCCAACCGCTGATAAGGGCGCACCGCCTTGGTCCAGCGGGGGTGGTCGTTCCAGCCCCCCTCGGTGATATAACAGGGCTTGTCGCCATCCCCGTTGCGCGCCATCACCTCATAGATCAATTCCGCCCGGCTAAAGTTGATCTGCTGCGGGTCCGCCGGGTCATCTGGCGGAAAGGTCATCCCATAGGCGTGAATCGCCATGCCGTCAATATAGTCCGCCGCCCCCGCGTCGTACATGCGCTGCAAATAGATCAGGTCGTCCATGCCCCATTCGCTGCCCGGCGGGGCGATGGTGGGCGCCAATCCAGCGGCCAATACCTGCACATCGGGGTTTGCCTCCTTGGCCCGCTGATAGGCGATACGCAACAGTTCCACATACGCCTCCGGGTCCACTGGCCGATAGCCCCATTCAAAGCTCAGGTTCGGCTCGTTCCAGATGATGATATGGTTGACTCGCCCCTTGAAATGGTCTACAAAAGCATAGATGAAATCGCCATAATCATCGAAATGGTCCCGGTCGAGGTAGCGGGACGTCGTTCCGGGCGGGCGCGCCCATTCTGGCACGAAATCAATCCGCGCAATGACCGTCAACCCCTGCGCCACGGCATGGTTGACCACCACGTCGGGATGCCCCCAATCGTACTTGCCCTTGACAGGCTCGTAATATCCCCAGGGAAAATACTCTACCACCCACGGGCTGCCCATCTGGCCCACCATTTGCAGCGTGCGCTGAATCTTCCATTCCTCGACCTCGTCGGTCAGGCGAGTATGCACGCCGATTTTGGGGTTGGCGGTCTGCACCGTCTGGGGAGGGCCATACACTACCAGCCGCTTGGTGGGCTTGTTGATGCACCACAGGAAAAGCGCGATCATCGCCAGGCGCAAGGCCAGGGGCAGATATTTGTGCGCGGGGAAGTGCTGCCAATATTTACGCATCTGCTGCATCGAATCTTGTCACTCTTGCATCATCGTGGTATACTTACGCTCGTTTATGCCCCAGTAGCTCAGAGGATAGAGCAGAGGTTTCCTAAACCTTTGGCCGGGGGTTCGACTCCCTCCTGGGGCGCTACAAGCTCCTGACCCACTGCATACAGTGGGCGCAAGGAGCTTTTTTTATGTCCACGTCCGTCGGCCCCCAGGCGAGTCAAGCATAACACAATTCCCACCTGCGGCAAATTGGCCCGCTTTTCAATGAACAGGTGTGTACAATTGCGCCCAACAACAACGGTCCCACCACGGGCTAACCCCGTAGTGGGACCGTGTGATGGATTACTCGCGAGAGAGCAAACGTAATACGCTGCCCTTGCGCAGCTACTGACCAGTCGGCGTGGCGCCATCCGCCAGCTTCATGAGTTGGACCAGCGTGCGCCCATTCGCCTCGATGGCTGTCACTAACAACTCTTGCCCGTCCATCTCGAAAATCACGCCGTTTTCCACTT
>JAAYXX010000335.1 GCA_012515695.1 Chloroflexota bacterium | reverse complement strand
GCTGTTCTACGTGTTGAATGACGCGGACAAGGTCCGGCGCGGGTTCTATGACCTGATCCCAGAAGCGGCGCGGGAGGACGTGCGCTGCATTATCAGCATCATTGATGGGCTGCTCAGTTCGTATGTGCGGGGGCAGCTCTTGCTGGCGCTGTTGGTCGGGCTGATGGCGACCATTGCGCTGCTGATTCTGGGGGTAGACCTGGCGCTGTTGCTGGGCACATTCGCCGGTATCTTTGAGATGATCCCTATTCTGGGGCCATATTTGGGGGCCATACCAGCCATCTTGATGGCTTTGTTGAACCGGCCTATCACGGCGTTTTGGGTGGCCGTAACGTTCTTTGCGATTCAGCAGTTCGAGAATGTCTTTTTGGTGCCGCGCATATCGGGCAATGCGGTGCGTTTTCATCCCGCGTTGGTGATGATTGTCCTGGTGGTTGGCAGCGAGGTGGCCGGGCTGTGGGGAATGCTTTTGGCCTTGCCCTTGGCCGCTATCTTGCGCGACGTCTTTCGCTATCTGTACCTGCGTACTACTGAGCGGGGGGCGACTCCCGAGATGGCGCTCGAGTTTTTGCGGGCCAGCAGCCCTGCTGCATCGCCTTTTCGTCCCAAGTTTCGTTTGCGTTCGTAGGCTGGCTGGAAGTAATAGGCCAGCGGAAGGAGGCCCTCCATGCTCCGGCAGCGTTGGTTCGTGCGTCCGTATGGAGGTTTCATTGGTGCGTGGCTGCATTACGGCAAACCGATCCTGTCGGCCCTGTGGGGATTGACCAAGCGGAGCGACCCGGTTGATCTCGGAGCGCCTTTTGTATTCACCAAAATCCGTCAACTGAACCCGCAAACGCTGCGCGAGTTGGCGGACTGGCTCGCCGAGCATACCGAGTGGGTGAGCGATCCCCTGTGGGGATTGTGGGACGCTTTTCCCACGGCGGGGCACATCGAGTGGCAGTTGAACCACGGCGATGGGGTGTTCCGCGATGACTGCGATGGTCTGGCCTATCTGTCGGCGCTGGCGGTGCGCCCTTTTTGTGATAGCGTGCCAGACAACTATATTGTGACGGTGGTCTACGACCCGACGGAGGTTCCCGTGCAAGGGTCGGCGCATGTGCTGAACGTGTTCAGGCATCAGGGAGAGTGGCGGGTGTTCAGCAATGCGACGCTGGACATGCGGGCGTGGGATACGCCCTGCGCCGCTTTGTACGACAACAGCTATTACCATGCCTGGTGTGAGGGGGCCAGGCTGTTGCAGGTCGAGGTGCGTAACGCCGAACTAGAGTTGCTGGCAACTGGCCTGTGGCCCAGTTCCCGGCTGTTCAATTGCGATCTCGGCCTTGGAACGTAACCCCGTCTGACCGAATCTGTTAGGAGCGACGAACGATATTAGATGAGTAGTCTCATACGGAATTTCTGTATTATTGCCCATATAGATCATGGAAAATCTACCCTTTCTGACCGATTGCTAGAGCAAACCCATACGATCGCCTCGCGAGAGATGGCAGAGCAGGTTCTCGATCG
>JAAYXX010000334.1 GCA_012515695.1 Chloroflexota bacterium | reverse complement strand
GGAACAGCGGGTCAATGAACTCGCGGCGCACCTGCGTTTCATTGTAATCCGGGCGGTGATAGTAGTCGAGGTTGTGGTGAAAGCGTTCGACGAGAGCGACGATAGCATCCGGCGCTGAAGGCATGGAATGGCACCCCCGTATAGTCTGTTGATGTGGCGAGCGAAGCAGACGGGTATAGTATGGCCATTTTTGATGGTTTACGCAAGTAGCCGCGCCTTGCAGGCGCGCAAACCCCCGGCGGAGAAACCCCACCCCTAGCCCCTCCCCAGATTTGGGGAGGGGAACATGTTTCTCCCCCTCTCCAATTTGGGAGAGGGCCGATCAGTAGATCGGGGGCTGGGGGGTGAGGTCTCTTCCCGCTGGGGGGTGAGGTTTCTCCCATTGGACCGCCGCTATCTTTGGCGGCTTTTGTGCCGGCTGGAAGACGGCGGTCCAATTAGTAGCCGCGCCTTGCGTTTGGCTCCCTCGCCCTTTGGGAGAGGGAGCGGCTCCGTAGGAGCCGGGGGTGAGGGGACTGCAAGGCGCGGCTACTTGATCGCCTATTTCAGCGTGATCGTCAGCGTTTGCCCCGTTGCCAGCGTGATCGGCGCGTCGAACGACACCGCTACCCCCTCGCCTTGTGGCGTGACGGTGGCTGCCACGGGCGCGCCGCCTAGCTCGGCCTGTGCCGCCTGCGCCCCGGAGAAGCTGCCCAGCAGGAGCGTTTTGAGCGTCAGGCTGCCATAGCTGGCCCCCAGCGATACATGGGCCTGATCGCCCTGCTTCCGTTGGGCAAAGCTGCCCCAGCCGCTATCCGCCGACCAGAAGCAACACCAGTCGTCGGCAGACAGGCGCGGGCCAAAGCCTATCGTCTGATGCGGCAGGTCGAACGTATAGCCCGACAGCGCCGTCAGCACCGCCCACGAGGCCATCGAGCGGGCGTAGTGGCTGCCGCACTCGAACTCGTTCCACGGGTTGCGGCGCGCGCCATCGTGCCGGGCGCGCACCCCCCGGACGATAGCCAGCCCCTCGTCTATCAGTCCCTCGTAAATCAGGTGGCTGGCCACCTGGTACTCGATGCCACACCACACCTCATCCGAATAGACAAAGGGGAAATGCGGGCGCCCGCCTCGCGGCCAGGTGCAGAGCAATAGCCCCTGCTCATCGTTCAGGGCATAGATGCGCTGCGGGTTGGGGTGCTCCCAAAAGTCGGTGCGCCAGTTGTAGCGGAAAATGGACCGCATGGTCGAGCGCACCTGCTCCGCGTCGAACAGATAGCCCAGCCCCACCAGATGGGCGAACCACTGGCCGATCATCTGGTCGGACAGGCAGCCCTCGCCATACTGGTATTTCGGCGCCATTTCCGGGTCGTACTTTTGCACGTAAAACTCGCCGTTGAACAGCTCCCGATCCATGCGCGCCCGTCCGCTCTCGTACACCTGGCGGTAGGTGTCTGCCGCGTCGGTGTCGCCCAGATAGCGGGCCATCTCCTCCGCGGCACGCAGCGCGCCCAGGTAAAAGCTGCCGATCATCGTGTTCGGGCCGTGGAACTCGATGTCATAGGTGTTATGCTGGATGCCGTCAATCACCCCGTCGCGGTCGGGGTCCCACTGTTCCCAGGCATAGGCCAGCGCCTTCTGCACCTTGGGCCAAAGCTTGCGCAGCCAGTCGTCCTTGCCCGATAGCTTCCAATCGCGATAAACCTTCAGGATGCCGCCCAGTTGACCGTCTGCCGCCGCGTGAAAGCTCCACATGGGGCTGCCCAGGGGCAATTGCAGCCGAAAGGCCATGTGCCCATCCGAGCGCATGTTGTAGGTGTAATCCGCGTCGCGCAGCGAGCGTTCCAGCGCCGGGAAGAGAAATGCCGCCGTCTGGGCATAGTTCCACACATGCGTGCAAGACCCCTCGCAGCAGCCGCTATCCGAGTGACACCCCTCGAACCCGTAGAATGTGCCATCGGGCAGGCGCAGCACCGTGGGGCTGTGCAGAATAGACGCCTGGCTAGAGATGGCGTCCAGCACAAAAGTGGGCAGGGTAGACGAGAACAGCGTGTCGTGGAAGAGGCGGGTTTCCGCGTACAGCCGCTCGTGGTTGGTGGCATAGTAGCGGGCCACATCCAGCGCATCAGTCCACAGCGACGCATAATAATTCTTCCAGACGGAGCGCTCTGGCATGCTGCCGTCATTTGTGGCCAGGCCGCCCCAGTATTTCACGAAGTTGGGGAAATGCCAGGTGATGAAAAGCGGCAGCGTGGCCGATTGGCCCGGCTCCAGGCGCACGCGCAGGCCCAGCGTGCCGATGTCGCTTTTGCCCTCCTCCGACGGCCCCAGGCTCCGCTCCGGCAATTCCCCATTGGTGGAGAAATGGTCCCAAAAATCGTGCATCATGTCGAACCAGCCGCCCCGCAGCCAGCATTCCTGGCACATCACGTCGGGCCAGTTGGTGGTAAGCGCCATCGAGCCGTAGGTAGGATCGTCCTCGGCCACCTTTTGCGAGGTAAGCAGCAGGCCGCGCACGCTCCCCTCGTCCACAAAGGTGTTCACGTTGCCGCCCAGGTGTGGCCCGATAAAGGGGCCGGAACCCTTGTAGCCGATGGGGTTGAACATATTGGCCGCCACCGTGGCCTGCACTGGCGCGTCGCCGGGGTTGGTCAGCTTGACGTGCAACACGGCGATGGGCATGCTCGAGTCGTCGGCGTTCAGAGGGATAAAGGGGCTGTAGGCTTGTAGCGTAACCTCCAGCGGCAGCCGGGGGTCCTCGAAGGCGACCTCAGCCAGCGGGAACTCGCCCCGAAAGCGGGCCGAGCGCATATGCGGCAGGCCCGCGCCATTCTCGCGGTTCACGCCAAACCCAATCCCGCCGAAATTGACGCCCCCCTGGCCGGTAAAGGGCGTGTGGGGTGGGGCCTGCAAGACCCGCGTCACCGGCTCGGCCCCCTCGGCCCTGGCCCAGATGGTGATAAAGCTATATGGCAGAATAGAGCCTTTGTTGGGGCGGTTGAAAATCTCCCAATCCACCAGCGCGCCCGTGCCAGCCAACGACACACACCCTGCGCCGATGCCGCCCAGCGGGAAGGCGATCTCGCGCAACTGTTCCCCCTGGTATTCGAATGCGCTCTCGCCCGGATTTGTTGCACCCTCGACTCGTTTTGTCTTGGACATCCTGTCACCTCGCTATAGGCTGAATCGTCTAGATGATAGGATACTGCCCTGATAAATCAGTCTGGGCAACCCGTATCGTAGGCAGTTGAAACTGCACCAACCGTAAGATAGGCGGTTTCAACCGCCCATCATGGATATTGCCGAACTATTATCAGGGCTGTTCCCTCCGTATTCAACACGCAGACCAACTGCTTGTCAAGGGAGGGGCAGGGCGTCACGATTTACGCCAGCTATTGACAGGCCCCAGGACAATCGCTAGAATGCGCCCCATACCATTGGGGCGCTCGGTGTGCCCTTTAGCGGAGCCTTGGCGGGCCGCTGGCGGGCGGGCGCATCGCGGGGATTTCAACGCGCTGCTGGCCCCGCTCGGTTGCAGCATGGTGGGCGATGATAAACCTGGCGGCGGTCGCCAGGAGGGTATTACATCATCAAGGGAGCAGAAGCATGAAAACACGATTTCCTGTCTGGCTTGCGTGTAGCGCCATCGTTATTCTGGCAGCTCTTTTCCTTACCCAGACGTTTGCAGGCTCCACATCTGCCCAGACCGCAGCCCCGGCCTCGGCGAGCGCGTCTGTCAACGACTGGCCGGACGATTATCCCCCGCCTACGTCGACGCCTACCCCCAAGCCCACTTGCCCGCCACCGGCTACCCCTGAACCGTTCTGGGTCGAGCCGGTGCGCCCCTCCACCAACCTGCGCTATCAAACGATCAAGGTATATCTGGGGAAGGGGTATTCGGTGATTGCCAGCAGCGAGGCCGGGACGGCTTCTGTGACGGGCAAGTTTGACGCTTTTTCCCGGCCAGCCTATGTCACGGTGCCGCTGGAACCCAATATCACCAACCATATCGTGATTACAGGCGTGGTCGAGTATTGGGATGATTGCTTCTACACGTTGACGACCAGCACCGACCGCTACGGCAACCCGCTAGAGATCGAGCAGCGCGACGTGCCGATGAGCATTCCGCTAATCACCAACAAGTGGACTGAATAAGCACCGGGTAAGGCTCGGGCTGCTCTGGCGCTGCCCGAGCCTCATCACGCTTCCCCTGGCGTTGCGCTACCTTGCTCCCAACGCAATAACCCTCAAACGCCAAATGGTCGCCCTAGTGCCCAGCATCAGTAAACACAACGGTATCACCGAGCGCCCGGCATACCTGCCGATGCGCATATTTTTGCAGAGACGGCCATACCATGAAAGAATAACTTGCATCAAGACCATAATTGGTATATTATGTAATGCGACATAACTATCATGAATGAAGGGGTCCTATGTACCGGATCAATGTCAGGCGCCATTTCGACGCGGCGCAT
>JAAYXX010000333.1 GCA_012515695.1 Chloroflexota bacterium | reverse complement strand
TGCCGGCTGGAAGCCGGCGGTCCAATGATGCCAGCATTATCGAGATTTACAATTTGGTAATGGCTGTTACCAAACTATTTTGTTAGGACTCATCAACGGGTTTCCTCTTTCCGCAGCCTGGGACATTCAGTCCTCGGCCATATATGCCGCTGGCGGGGCCGTTCACTATAGCGGGAACTCGTCAAACTCCAGCTTGACCACCATCACTGTGCCCGCGTGCGCGTTGACCGGCAGGTCGTACAGGCGTAGATATTCCTGCTTGCCCTGAATAACGCGGCCCTTTTCGTCCATGCGCAGCGTGGGCAGATCCGACAGGCTTACCTGCACCGGCTCGCCGGTGTTGAGCAGCGTGGCCTTGCGGGGCGCCACGGCGATGGGCTTGAGCAGCACCCGCCGCATGGTCGGGTACTGGTGCAGGTGCACGTACAGGGTATTCCCCCGCCGAGTGAGCAGCACTTCCCGGTTTTCGATCAGGTGGGAAGCAGGCTCGACGTCGAGCAGCGATTCCTTCACGCTGTTATACCAGCCCCCGACGGCGCGCAGGATGGCAACCGCCTCGTCGGGGATAGTGCCGTCCGCCTTGGGGCCGACGTTGAGCAAATAGTTGCCGCCCCGCGCCATCGCCTTGTCAATGCTGGCAATCAGATGCCGGTTCGAGTAATAGTCCTCGTCGGCGCGATAGCCCCAGCTTTCCCGCCCCACCGACTGGCAGGCTTCCGTAGGCCGCTCGTAGGCCAACGCCTGATCCCCCGCGCCATCATAGTCCCGTTCGGGCGTGCCGAAATCGCCCTCGTCGAACCCGCGATTGTTGATCACCGCGTTGGGTTGTAGCTCGCGGATCATGTTGTTGATAGAGGGGTCCACCACACCGGTGACGTTCATATCCCACCAAAAAGCGCCCAGTTCGCCATAGTTGCTGCACAACTCGCGCACCTGGGCCACCAGAAAAGCCTTGTACCGCTCCAAATCGGGCTGATCGCCCGGCTCCGGCGCGGGCAATTCGTGGCTGCGCCCCTGATTCGGATAGTTGGGATGATGCCAGTCCACCACCGAGTAATAGAAGCACAGGGGGAAATTGCGCCGGTGGCAGGCGTCGGCCAGCATTCCCACGATGTCACGCCCATAGGGGCTGTGCATCACGTTATAGTCCGTCTGCTGCGTGTCCCACAGGCAGAACCCATCGTGGTGCTTGGTCGTCAGGCAGATATAGCGCATGCCCGTTTCCTCCGCCAGGTCGAGCCAGGCGTCGGGGTCGTACTTTACCGGGTTGAACTGGTGGATGAGCTGTTCATACTCCTTGCGGGGCACGCTGCCGCGCCACTGCAATTGCTCGTGCCAGGCGGGAATGGCGTACAGCCCCCAGTGGACAAACATGCCGAAACGCGCATCAAAGAACCAGTCACGTCCATCGCCGAATCGTTGCATCATGCAGTTGCTCCTTTGTTTGGTTGACAGCCCGGCGCGCCAGGCAATGCCCACACGCCGGGCGACTGTTCATATGACGATTGAAAAATTGATGCCGCAACATCCGGTGTGCCCCGTACCTCTCGCCAGCGGCATAATGAGTTTAACAAAATAGCTCGGTAACAGCCATTAGGATGGGCGGTTGAAACCGCAGCAACCGTTGCGTCGCCATTCATGGCGCACCTGCCTGCGCAGGTTCTCTGTAGCCGCCGAAGGGCGGCTTTGCAAACGTTGGTGCAGTTTCAACTGCCTACGAGATGGCACGGCGGGTTACCGAAGTAAATAGTAAATCTCCATTACGCCGCTGGCGGGGCAGTGGTCAATCCCGCTGCCCCACCCTGGTGACAAGCTGCGCGTGGGCCTCTGCAAGCCAGGGATGCACCACGGGCAACGTCTCGCGCCGCTGCCACAGGTAATCCACGTAGCAAAAGACCGCCTCGTCCAACGAGCGCCCCAACGCGGCAAGCACATCATCTAGATAAGGGGGCTTGCCCGCCTGATCCCACTCAAGCTTGTCGGCGAGAAAAACTACCTTGTCCAGCAGCGTCGCGTCGGCGCGCAGCGTGGTATGGCAGCGAACAGCGTCCAGCACGCCCTGATCTTGCACGCCCAAGAGCTGTTGCGCCAGCGCAGCAGACAGTTTTTGATGGGTGATCATGGGGCAGGCTATTTCTGCGGGGAGAAGCGGGACGCCCAACTCCCTGGCCGCGACAAGCCGCCCGGCAGAGGGGAACACGGCACTGATGTCGTGCAGCCACGCGGCCAGTTCGGCCCGCGCCGGAGAAACGCCGAACCGAGCGGCCAGCCGCGTCGCCTCTGCGACCACCCGCCGCGTATGCTCTAGCGTGCGCTCGCAATGGTGGCCGACGAGCAGCGCGCGCGCGTCTGTGGGGATATCCCCCGTCAAGGTGATGCCCTCGGTGAGTGCGGTCAGGAATCGTTGCATGACAGGCTCCCACGGGAAGGTTGGCGTAGCGTGGCGCGAGTATAGCATAGCCCGGTGCGCGGGAGCAACCCTTCTTCTACGGGGCCAGGGGACCGCCTCCCGATTTGACAACGGGCGGGACGCAGCATATCATGGAAATGTATCCTATCAGGAGCAAGGAATGTGAGCAAGATAATGGTTGGGCTTGCGCTACTCTGCCTGCCCCAGCGTATGGGGTCTGTTCAGGTTTTGCCCCGGAGTAGTGCGCCCTGACACCATTTTCTTATGTCAATCAAGCCGTGGGCGCACTCGCGCCCGCGGCTTTTTTGTGCCCCACACTCGCGCCTTGCCGGGGCACCCCGCCATGCCGACCTGGACGCGACCCCCACGGCCATTTTTACGGAGGGAATCAAGATGATCGTCGTCAATCTGGATCATGTGACCCATAGCTATGGAGTGCAGGTCGTGTTGGATGGCATAAGCTGGGAAATTCATTCCGGCCAAAAGATTGGGCTGGTGGGACCGAATGGCGCGGGCAAGTCCACCCTGCTACGAATTATCGCCGGGCTGATCAAGCCGGACGCGGGTTCGGTCTACCGCCACAAAGAGGCGCGCATCGGCTATCTGGCCCAGGAGCCAGAGCTAGACCCCACGCGCACGGTGTGGGAGGAAACTTTGAGCGCGGCGACCGAACTGACGCGGGTGGAGGGCGAGTTGCGGCGGCTGGAACAGCGCATGGCAGACCCCGCCCTGGCAGAAGACGAGGCCGCGCTGCAACGCGTCATGGCCGCCTATGATCGCGCCCAGGCCGAATATGAGCGGCTGGATGGCTATGCCCAACAGAGCCGCGCCCACGAGGCGCTATGCAACCTGGGGCTGCCAGAAAGCGCCTTCGACCAGCCCGTGCATACCCTCTCCGGCGGCCAGAAAAAGCTGGTCGGCCTGGCGAAGTTGCTCTCCGTCGGGGCCAACCTGCTGCTGCTGGACGAGCCGGACAACCACCTGGACCTGGACGGCAAGGCTTACCTGGAGCGGCTTGTCGCCGGTTTCGATGGCACCGTGGTCATCGTCTCCCATGACCGCTATCTGCTCGACCAAACGGTAAACACCATCGGTGAGATAGAAGACCGCCACCTGACGACGTACACAGGGAACTATTCAGCGTACGCCGTGGAAAAAGAGCTGCGGCTGTTGCGCCAGCAGCAGATGTACGCAGCCCAGCAAAAAGAGATCGCCCGTATCGAGGCAGCCATCAGCCGCTTTGAATACTGGGCCAGCATCGTCGTCAATGAGCGACACGCCCGCCAGGCGCGCAGCCGCCGCAAAATGCTCGATCGCATGGAGCGCATCGACAAGCCCATCATGGAACGCCGCAAGATGGACCTGGAGCTGGGCGGGTGGCGCGGCTCGACCAAAGTCTTGGAGATCACCGACCTGGACAAGGTATTCCCCACCGACGCGGGCGACGAGCAGCCTGTGCTGTTGGGGCTGAACCTGCTGGTCTGGCACGGGGAGCGTGTGGGGTTACTGGGGCCAAACGGCGCGGGCAAGAGCGTGCTTCTGCGCTGCATCCTGGGCGAAGAAACCCCGACCGGCGGCGACATCAAGATCGGCCCCAGCGTGCGCGTCGGGTATTACGCCCAGCAGCACGAAACGCTGGACCCGGCGAAAACGCTCGTCGAGGAGATTCGCGACGTGCGCCCCATGTACGAGGACGCGGCGGTCAGCCTGTTGGGCAAATACCTGTTCCCCTACCAGATGGCGCGCAAGCGGGTGTGCGAGCTATCCGGCGGCGAGCGCAGTCGGCTGCAACTAGCCAAGCTGGTCCTTTCGGACGCCAACTTTTTGCTACTGGACGAGCCGACCAACAACCTGGATATCCCCTCTTGCGAGGTGCTGGAACACGCGCTCGACGAGTTCGAGGGCACGGTGTTGGTCGTTTCCCACGACCGCTATTTCCTCGACCGGATTGTGGACCGTATCGTTGTGCTGGATCAGGGCGAACTGACCGAATATCCCGGCGACTATACCTACTACCGCGAGAGGGTGACCGGCAGGGTGGCGGGCTAACCGCCGCCCTGTGAAGGACCCCCGGCATCCCGCCGGCCCCGTTCACCATTCCCACACGCCATTTAGCCGCCAAGGATAGTGCCGCTCCGTAGCCGCGGCATCCTGCCGCGCTCTTGCCGCCAAGGATGGCCAATGGTGCTAACATTTGATTGTCACGGCCAGCAGATCATCCTCACCACCCTCACTCCCGGCTGTACCCAGCCGCCCGGCATGCATGCCGCACTCTCCCAGGGGGCGAGGGCGGCATGTATGCCGGTGGCATATTGCCGCGCTTGCTCGCCTTCTCCCCCCGGGAGAAAGCGGCAGGTATGCCGATGCCCAAAGGGCGGATGAGGGGGATCCGCGAAAAGTTAGCGCCATTGGCCAGCGATGGCAACGCCCCGTAGCCGTGGCATTCCTGCCGCGCCGGGGCGAGGGCCTACCCCAATCCCAGCAGGGCGACGAGCAGCGGAGCCAACAGCGCCGTAAGGACGCCGTTCAAGACCAGGGCCAACCCAGAGAATGCTCCCGCCTCATTGCTCAGGTGCAGGGCGCGAGTCGTGCCAATCCCATGAGACGCGACGCCAATGGCAAACCCCCGCGCCGCTTCCTCGCGGATTCGCAGCAGGTTGAGCAACGCTCCGGCCATCGCCGCGCCGGATATACCGGTAACGATGACCAACACCGCAGTCAGCGGGGGCAACCCGCCGATCGTCTCGGAGATTTCTACCGCAATAGCAATTGTGGCAGACTTGGGGAACAGAGATAGCAGGGTGATACGCGACAGGCCCAGCAGCCAGCCGATGCCCACGGCGGTCAGAATGCCAGTCAGCGAACCGATCAACAGCGTAATCAGCAGAGGAACCAGCACACGCCGCAACTGGGCCACATGCTCATACGCAGGCACGGCCAGCGATACCGTGGCTGGCCCCAGCAAAAAGTGAATAAACTGCACGCCCTCGAAATACGTGTCATAAGGCGTATTGGTAAGCAGCAGCAGCGCGATTATCAGAATGACGGCGACCAGCACCGGGTTGAGCAGCGCGAACAGGTTGGCGCGCTCGTACAAGAACACCGCCAGTTCGTACACGGCCACGGTCACGGCCAGCCACAGCAACGGCGCGCTGGACAGATAGCCCCACAGATCCGCCAGGCCACCTGTCACGATTCACGCGCCTCCTGCCCGCCAGATGGCCCGAACCAGCGCAACAGCAGGCTGAACACCACGGCGGTAACAGCCATCGTGATCGCCGTGCTGGCAATCAGCGTGATAATCAGCGCAATCCAGCTTTCCTGCAACAAGTCCAGGTAAGCGATGACGCCCACGCCAGCGGGCACGAATAGCAGCGCCAGCACGCTCAACAGCGCCCTGGACGCCCTGTGCAAGAACGCGGGCAGCGACCCGCGCACCAGCAGCGCCCCAAACATCAATACCAGGCCCACCACAGGCCCCGGAATGGGCAACCCCAGCAGCCGCACAATCACCTCGCCGCCCAACTGCAACACCAACAGGACCAGAATCCCCGTCAGCAAGTCGCTCCCTCCGATATACTCCACTACCCGACCGTATGCACCCCTTGTTTCTAAACAAAAGCCGTCAAAAGTCAATCAGAATGCGCGCCTTTGACAAACCATCGGGCGGGCGGATAATACAAATCTGACCCGATGGTTACTGGCAGTCAGGGAGGTTGGCGCTATGCGGATCGCTATCGCCGGGCTGGCGCACGAAACGAACACCTTTTCCACGTTGCCCACGTCCTATGAGGATTTTCGCGTCACACGCGGCAGCGCCTTGATCGACGCGCCCTTTTGGCAACGGCTGGCCGATATGGGGCACGAGCTGTTCCCCCTGTTCGTGGCCCATGCCACCCCATCGGGCCGCGTGACGCGGGCCTGCTTTGAGCGTTTCCTGGACGACCTGTTGACGGACTTGCAGGAACACCTTCCTCTGGATGGGCTACTGCTGCACCTGCACGGAGCAATGGACGTCGAAGGGGTTGGCGATGGCGAGACGGCCATCTTGCGCGCCGTCCGTGACATCGTTGGACGGGATACGTTCATCGCCGTAACGCTAGACCTGCACGCGAACCTGGCCCAGGAGGTAGTGATCCATAGCGACCTGCTGACGGCCTACCGCACGGCTCCCCACCGGGATGTGCTAGAGACGCAAGAGCGCGGCGCTCGCCTGATGATCGCGTGCATGGAGGCCAAGATTCGCCCCACATCCCTCATGATCAAGCTCCCGCTGCTGCTGGCCGGGGAATCCGCAGTGACAGAAGTAGAGCCTGCCCGCTCCCTGTATGCGCGCCTGTCCCAGTTGGACTCAAGCCCTGGCATCCTGACAGCCTCTATTCTGATCGGGAACGCCTGGACCGATTCGCCCCAAACGGCGGTGAGCGTGCTGCTCTCCGGGACAGACGCCAATGTAGTGAACCGCGAGGCGAGCAAACTGGCGCGGGAAATATGGGCGAGGCGGGCCGAGTTTGCCATTGACGCGCCCACGGGGACGATGGACGAGGCTATCCGCATGGCCTACGCTGCGCCGGAGCAGCCGGTGTTTGTCTCTGATTCAGGGGATAACATCACCGCCGGGGCGACAGGCGATAGCCCGGTGTTCCTGGAGCATCTGGTAAACGCGGGCGTGCAGGGCGCGCTGGTGGCGGGGATCACCGACCCGCAATCACTGAAGCAATGCTTTGCGGCAGGCGAAGGGGGTGTGGTGGACCTGTTCATCGGGGGCAGGCTGGACTATACCTTTGCCCGCCCCTACGCAGCGCGGGCTACCGTCTTGCGCCTGCTCCACAAAGCCCAGGGTGTCACCCCGCAAGCCCTGGTGCGCGTCGGCAACGTGGAAGTGGTGCTGCAACCAGATCGGCAGCCCTTCACCGACCTGCGTTATTTCGAGCAGCTAGGGATAGACGTGCATCAGAAAAAGATGATCGTCGTCAAGCTGGGCTACCTGTTCCCCGAACTGCGCGATTTCGCCCCCAGGCACATCATGGCCCTCAGTCCCGGCTTTAGCGACCTGCGCCTGGATCGGCTGCCATACCAGCATCTCGTGCGTCCCATCTACCCGTTGGACAAAGAGGCCGAATGGCGGGGGTAGCAGGTGATTGCAGCGCACTCAGCCGTGGCTCGGCGCGCGCGCCACTGACCGCAGCAGCCGCCACATAACCAGCACGTTCGCCACCAGCAGCGCCGCATGGGGCAGGGCATAGGCCCAATGGGCGACAAAATCGCTCGGCGGCGATCCGTCGGAAATCCCCGACCCGTGGAACAGCGGCCACAAGATCACGGGGAGCACCTGCATCAGCACCAGGAACCCATATCCCGCCGCCGCCAATAGCTTGAGCGCCGCCAGCCGCTCATCGGTGAGCGCAAAGGATAACCCCGCCAGGGCCAACCCGCCAACCAGGGCCAGCAGCCCCCACTGCGCGACCTCGGCCTCCGTCGGCCCAAAGGCGTGCAACAGGTAGGGCAGGCCGATCAGCGCATCGCAGAGGGCCACACCCAGCGCGAGCCGTCTATCTTGCATCCCGTTGTCCTTTCCGGTGCGTCTCGGTCAACCAGCCATCCGATATACAGACGGACGGCGCGCCCGTGGGGTTCCCGTGGAAGAAGATTGGACCGCCGCCATCCTTGGCCAATGGCGCTAACATTTGTTTGTCACGGACGAAAAGCGAGGTAAATGCCGAGTCCCCTCGCCAGTGGATCACCCTCATCCGCCCCTCCGGGGCACCGGCATGTATGCCGCTTTCTCCCAGGGGGAGAAGGCGTTTGGCGCGGCAGC
>JAAYXX010000042.1 GCA_012515695.1 Chloroflexota bacterium | reverse complement strand
CGGATGAGGTAGCTGCGCAACTGCGGGCCGCCCACCAACGGGGCAAGAATCACGCGATGGTCGTGGTGGCCGAAGGGGCACAGAACAACGCCCAGAAGTTGATCGAGTATTTCGAGCAGCACCCGGAAGGCACCGGCTTTAAATTGCGGGCCACGATCCTCGGGCACGTGCAGCGGGGGGCCAACCCCACCAGCCGCGACCGCCTGCTGGCGACGCGCCTGGGCGAAGGAGCGGTGCGGGCCTGGCTGCGCGGCGAACAAGGCGTGCTCACCGGCTTGCAGGGGAACCGCGTGGTCACGACGCCATTGGAACAGGTGGTCAACACGCACAAGCAGCTAGACTTGAGCCTGTTCGATCTGTCCTGCATCATGTCCATGTGAGCGACTGGCATATACCAACTCTGGGGAGGTAAGCGTCGTGCGCGTCAAACACGCTGTAATGGTCAGCCTGCTGGGTCGGCAGCGGGACCGTTTTCATTACTATACCCCCGAACGCACACTGGCCGAGCGCCTGGCCTTGTTACAGGATATTCCAGGGGTGCAGGGGATCGAAGTGGTCTACCCCAGCGAGTTCCGCAACCTGGAGGAAGGGGCGCAGCAGGTGCGCGCTTCGGGCTGGCCGGTGTCTGCCGTCAACCTGAACGTCAAGGGGGACGACAAATGGCGCAATGGCTCGTTTACTTCTACCGACCCGGCCATCCGGGCGGACGCCGTGCGCGATCTGCGTATTTGCATGGACCTGGCCGCCGAGTTGGGGGCCAATCTGGTGAGCTGCTGCCCGCTAATTGACGGGCACAACTATCCCTTCCAGGCCGACTATGTGCAACAGTGGCATTGGCTGGTGGAGGGAGTGCGCGAGGCGGCCAGCCATCGGCCAGACGTGCGCGTCAGTATGGAGTACAAGATCAACGAGTCGCGCAACTACTGCATCCTGGCGGACGCGGGCCGGGCGCTGCACTTTTGCCACGAGGTGGGGCTGGATAACGTGGGCGTAACCTGCGACACGGGGCACGCGCTGGTCGCCAAAGAGACCCCGGCGGCAACCACGGCGCTGGTGGCCGACGCGGGCAAGCTGTTCTACATGCACTTTAACGACAACGACCGGGCTTGGGATTGGGACATGATCCCCGGCGCAGTGAATGTGTGGGATTTGGTGGAAACGCTGTATTACCTCGACCGCATAGATTGGGAGGGATGGTTCTGCTATGACATCCTGACTCGCAGCGGCGACGACGTGGTGGGCGTGCAGGTCGCCACGCTCAAGGTGATGCGGGCGGCGGAGCGGCTGCTAGACAAGCTGGGCCGCGAGCGCTTGGCCGAATTGATCGCCCAGGGCCAGCCCCACGAAAGCGTGCCATTCTTGTGGGAATCGCTGCTCTAGCGCGCTGCGGCTGCCAATGCAAGATAAACAAGAGGGAGAGGATGCTGTAAGGCTATCCTCTCCCTTTGCTATTTGGATTTTCGAGAGAGCGCGAGCCGCTTGTCCAGCCTTATGGCTGATGTGCCCGCAACACCAGCGGCAGAGACAACTCCCACGGCCAGCTTTGCCTTTGCCCCGCCAGCGCAAAGCTGCTCAGGTGACAGATGTCCAGCCTTAGCGTGTTGGTATCCGGGTTACGCACATAGCTGGAGGCCGGGGTGCAGGTCGTGGCGGCATCCACCCAGGCCCCATTGTCGCGCAGATACAGCGTCAGCGTTTCCTCAACCAGCCTCGCCACCTGTCCATCAGGGTAGGCGAGCATCAGATCGACCGGCTTGCTAAAGGCCAGGCTCCCCAGTTCCTCCCCATGCCGATAGGCCACCAGATCAAAAGCCAGCCCGCCGAACTCGTAACCGGACGGTAAGGCAGCGCCAGGGGCATCCAGGGGATAGCAGACCACGGTTGTCGCCTCGGTCACTGCTCCGTAGGGGATATAGGCCGACACGCGCCCGCCCTGCTGGCTCGCCATCTGCAACGTGCCGTCCATGCTGGACGAGACTATCCTCATGGCGACCTGTTGGGTACTGGGCCAGCCCGGGGCCCTGGTATTCAGAAATGCCTGGATGGTTGGGTCGTCCGTCCAGAGCTGGTTGTGGCTCAAGTCTACTATGGGGTGATGCGAATCCCCAAGGGGCACCCACAGGAGTGTCAAACTGGTGATGGTGGCAGGCACCGGCCCCCGGAGCGCGTTATAAGAGATATCCAGGTCCCGCAGATCGGCCAGATTGCCAAACTCTGGTGG
>JAAYXX010000332.1 GCA_012515695.1 Chloroflexota bacterium | reverse complement strand
GGATGGCGGCGGTCCGATGGGAGAACCCTCACCCCCCGACCGTTGGTCGGCTCCCTCTCCCAGAGGGCGAGGGAGAGGCAGACATTGGACCGCCGGCTTCCAGCCGGCATAATTGCAAGTCGCCAAGGATGGCGGCGGTCCAATCTCCTTCCACGGGGCGAGGGTGTTCAAGTGCGCACTTTGCCAGCCTGTAGCCGCGCCATTCTGGCGCGCTGGCACGCCTTGTTGGATGCCCCCTGAGCTAGGCCGGGTCGGGCGGCGTGGGTAGCCCACGCTCGCGCAGTTCCGCCAGCAGCGCGGGCACGCCGGTAAAGCGGATGGCCTGCATCCCCACGGCCTCTGCGCCCGCCACATTCTTGGGCGAGTCGTCAATGAACAGCGCCTCGGCGGGGGCGACGCCCAGCTTTTGCAGGATGGCGGCATACATGCGCGGATCGGGCTTGAGCGCGCCCACCTCGTACGAAAAGACCTGGACATCGAACAGCCCCTCCATGCCCCAGCGGGCGGCGGCGTTGGCGCTGGCCGAGCGGCCCGGCGGAGCGTTGGAGAGCAGCCCCACGATCAAGCCCTGCGCACGCATCCAGCGCGTCAGGTCAACCAGCGTCGGGTCCACGTGATCCCCGGCAAAGAACTGGGCCACAAAAGCGTCAATCTGCGCCAGGGGATAGCCCAGCGCGGCCACGATAGTCGTCCAGGCTTCCTCGGCGGGGCAGCGGCCTATGCTGGCCTGCTCCCATACGGCGCTCTCGAACACAGCCCGCTCGACGCTGCCCGGCTCCAGGCCGAGCGCGGCATCCAGGGCATGGCGTGGGCCATGGTCTTCTGTGCGCTGGAACACACCGCCCCAATCCCAAACGATGGCCCGAATCATCGGCTGGCCCCCTTGCGCCCGCAGCAGGCTTTGTACTTTTTGCCCGAACCGCACGGGCAAGGGTCGTTGCGCCCCACCTGTCGCGGCAGAACGGGCTTGTTTGCGGCGGTGGGCATCTGCGCGGGATCAATCCCCCGCTGGCGCAGCACGCGGTCGCGCAGTTGCATAATGGCGGGGTGGGCATGGGCAAGGAATCGCTGATAGGCGCGACACAGATAATGGCGGCGGTTGCCCTCAATGCCCACAAAGCGCGGGCAACCCTGGTGGCAATAGGGCAGCCAGGCGCACGCCTGACATTCGGGGCGCGGGACAGCTTTTTCGGCGGAAAACCGTTGCAGCGCCTCGCTCTCAAAGATCGCGTCCAGCGGGGTCTCTTGGATATTCCCCAGGTACAGGTCTTTTCGCACGCAAAAGTCGCAGGGGTACATATCCCCGTTGTATTCCACAACCACATAGCCGCCACACTGCTCCTGATAGCAGCACAAGGGCGCTTCCTGCCCCACGTACACCGCCAGGATCGCCTCGAAATCGCGCACCGACGCTTGCGGGTCGCCGTGGTTGTACCACTTGTCGAACACGGCGCACAGGAAATCGCCAAACTGTTCCGGCTCTACAGAGAAATCAGTCAGGCGGCCCGTGACCGGGTCCACCTCGACACAGGGGATGAATTGCAGATAGGTGAACCCCTGCGACAGAAAATAGTCGTAAATCTCTGGCCCGTGGTCTGCCGTAACCCGGTTCACCACAGACAGGATGTTGAACTCGACATGATAGCGCGCCAGCATCCGCAGCACTTCCAGCACGCGCTCCTGGGTAGGGTTCCCGTTGGCAAAGGTGCGGTAGTGGTCGTGGTAGCTGGCCGGGCCGTCGAGGCTGACGCCCACCAGAAAGCGGTATTCGCGGAGAAAGCGCGCCCAATCAGCGCCGAGCAGCAGGCCGTTAGTCTGCATCCCGTTGCTGACCACCTGGCCGCGCGTGCCGTGGCGCTTTTGCAGTTCGACCACCTCGCGGAAAAAGTCCAGCCCGGCCAACGTCGGCTCCCCGCCCTGCCAGCCAAAGGTGGCTACCTGGCGGTTGAGGGCCATTCCCTGCTGGATAAGGGCGTCCAGCACCTCCGGACTCATGCGGTGGCGTCGCTCTTGCTTGTAGGGGTCGGTGGGGCGGTCGTGGTAAAAGCAATAGGTGCAATGCAGGTTACAGTCTCCAGATACCGGCTTGATCAGGAGGCTGCGTTGGTCTGCGTTTGGCGGCATCTCGCTCATTCCTCAGTTTCCATACAACATAACGGGGTTATGATAGCGGCTACGTGCCGGGATGTCAAAGCGAGGCCGCCCGCCATCCCTGGACCGCCGCCATGCCAGACCGTCGGGGAATGGCCGTTTGCCGGGTGTCCGCAAAGATGTTAAAATAGAACAGAATTTGTCATCACGGAGCGAAACACTTATGGATTTATTGCAGGGACTGAATTCTGTTCAGGCCCAGGCTGTGCAGGCGGTGGATGGGCCGGTGTTGGTGCTGGCGGGGCCGGGGTCCGGCAAAACCCGCGTGCTCACCCACCGAATTGCCTACCTCATTCGCGAACATGGCGTGCCGCCCTACCATATCCTGGCCGTTACCTTTACCAACAAGGCAGCCAAGGAAATGGTGATGCGCCTGAATAACCTTGTCAGCGCAGCGGTAAAAGACCCCACCATCGGCACCTTTCATGCCATTTGCGTGCGTATATTGCGGCAGGACGGGGAAATTTACGGTGTCGAAAAGGGTTTTGTTATTTATGATAACGACGACCAGATTAG
>JAAYXX010000331.1 GCA_012515695.1 Chloroflexota bacterium | reverse complement strand
TGGGGCCGCAAGTGGAACTGGCCGAATGGACCGGCGAAGCTGGCGACCTGGACCTGGCGATGCAGATTGCCAGGGGATTCCTGGCGGGCCTGGAACAACGGCGTGGCAGCACGATGCCGATGTTCGGCCCCGATGGGGCGTTTCGCGGCCACTGGCATGGGGCCATCTCGGTCCTGGATGGCCTGGTGAAGCTGGCGCGCTACCTCTGGAGGCTGGGGGAAACTCCCCTGGCGCAGGAGTGGATCGAACTGGCGGCGCGCGTGTATCATTGGATTTTCGATCGCGAGCGCAACGTAAACCCGGTGGCTTCGTGTGGCCTATGCCCGGAGACGGCCAGCGACCAACCCTGGTCTTCCAGTGAGTTGTGTTGCACAGCGGACTTGATCGAGTTGATTACCGACCTGGGGCCGTGCGCTGCCCTGCGACCCGAATGGTCGGAACTGGCCGATACGTGGGACGTCTTGGAGCGCGCGGCGCGCAATGAACTGCTGAACATGCAGTTTACCCAACCGGAGAAGCTTGTTCCACACCTGTTGCTCACCTCCGGCCTGTCAGAAGCCGAAGCCAGGGCGCGCCTGTCCAGGATGATCGGCCTGTGGAATGGCAGCCGCAGCTATTTAAACGACCTCGGTTATTTCATGGGGTCTGACACGCTGGAGCGCAACCTCCCCGCGCTTGCCAACCACCCCGGACTAGGTTCTGATACGCCCGCCCTGGGCAGCGGCGGCTGCTGTGCGTACTCGGGAGTGCGCGGTCTTTATGCCGTGTGGAAACATGCAGTAGTGCAATGTGGCGACGGAACCGAGGTGCGCGTGCCCATGTCACACCGAGATGCCAATGTCACGCTGGAGGGGGCAGAGGAAGGGGTGCTGCGGTTCTCCGGCCATCGGAAATGCTGGCTGCGCATCCGCCGACCGACTCGTGTAGCCCCGGAGGCGATCTCTATTTCCGGCGCTCCCGCTCCAGTGACGTGGAGCGATGACAAGCGCTGGCTAACGCTGTCTTTGGAACCCGGCGATACTGGCGAGTTGCGCTGGCCGTTGATCGAGTGGCAGACCCACGAAGTTGCCGGACCGACGAACAACTTGGGCATCCTGGCAGGCTTGAAACCAGAGGACCGCCTGGAGTGCCAGTTGACCTATCGGGGGAATACAGTCGTTGGTGTAGAACCGGCCCCCCTGCGCTTTCCTTATCAGGAAGGATTATAGACAACCGCAAGCCTGAAGGGGGAATTGGATGCCTCGCAGCCGCGTTTTCATGGCGCTTGTCCGCTCTATATTGGCGGGCAGCCGCGTGATAGAAAACGCGGCTGCGAGATGTAGCCATTCGGAGCGCCCGACGAACTTGTCGCGCCACCCCTGGTGGCCTAAGCGCCACCAATAACAGCGCCGAGTTCCATCGTTGTATGCGTTTCTTGTTCATTCGAATTATCTCTTTCGAGCGTACTAGTCTGCTTCACGCTACCAAAAACGGGATATGCGGCCCTCCTTCAGGTTGGCCCACCACTCTTGGAGCTGCTGCCAGAATCCGGCGGGCGTAGGTGCGGTGTGCGCCGACGGCTGAGGCGTCGCGGGGGTAGGTTCGGGCGCGGCATTCGGGTCAATCTGATATGCCTGCCCCTCCCACACCAGGATCACCTCCGGCCCCAGCGCCAGATAGCGCCCCCATTCGGGATGCTCGTCCAGCAGCGCAAAGTAACGCTCGCCGCCCAACGCGACCCGCTCCGGCTCAAGCCGGGCCGGGTCGAACGTGGTGTCGGTCCAGATGCCATCTCGCAGGACAAAGGTTTTATCCCCCACGATACGCACCCGCTCTTCATCACTCTGGGCCACCACATCAGCGCCGCGCAGCATGTTCTGCGTGATGCTCTTTTCCACCGCCCCCTCGCCAGACGCGGGCGCGGCGGCCAGCCCTGCCCGTCCATCCGCGTCCACGGGGGGCGCGGCTAATTCGCGCTCGGCCAGA
>JAAYXX010000330.1 GCA_012515695.1 Chloroflexota bacterium | reverse complement strand
TTGGCGGCTTGTATTATGCCGGCTGGAAGCCGACGGTCCAATCAGGATGGCTGTTGTCGAACTATTTTGCTAAAACTCATTGGGGCCTTGAAAGCGCGCCTATGCTACCTCCGGCTAGCGCGACAGCAAATAGATCAGATATCCATCTGACAGCACAACAAAAGCAATCAGGCCGGTGAGCATGGCGTTCACCAGACCGATGGCCGCCTGCCGCTCCTCTGGCCGACGCACCAGCCCCACCAGCCCAATGGCCGACGGCACCAGCGAGAACAGCGTCAGCGTGGGCAGCCACGCCGGGCCTTGGCCGCCAACCACCAGCGTTACCAGCAACAGGCTGACCGTCGCCGCCATATAGGCCGCGCCCGCCCCCACAAACCCCGCCCGGCGCCCGATGCGCGTGACCAGCGTGCGCTTGCCCCCCTGCCGGTCCGCCTCCATATCGGGAATCTGCACGCTCAGGATAAAAGCCACCCCGTAGCACAGCATCGGGATCGTCAACAGCCAAAAGCTGTCCGCCACGCCCCCCCTCGTCGTGAGATAGCCCAACCCAGGCATCAGCAGGCCGACGGTGAGCGTCGTCGAGATTTCCCCCAGCCCCCGGTAGGACAGGCGAATGGGCGGCGCGGCATAGAACCAGCCCAACAGGTTGCCCAGCAGCGCATAGCCCAGCAGCCAGGCGGGGAAGGCGAACGCCAGCACAAAGATCACGCTGACCATCATGGAGCATAGCATCAGCGCCAGCGCCAGCCACCGGGCCACGGGCCGCAATTGCGGGCTGCTCACCAGCACCCCGCTACCGCCGGTGAACATGGTCGGCTCGCCAAAGCGGTCCGCCTCAGCATCCCAGTAGTCGTTGCTATAGTGCAGAGACAGGTGGGCGGGCATCAGGATCAGGAACCCCAGCAGGAACCTGCCCATGCCAAACGGCGCGCTATCGTACAGCGCGACAAGCGCGCCCAACGAGAATAGCAAGAATCCGGCCACAATCATGTGCAAACGCCCCAACTTGAGCACCGCCGGAAGGGATCGCGTCCACACCATCGCCATCCTCCTTTTCCCGTGTGACAATAGCCCATCCCAACTCGATCACAACCCCTGCTCCTCCTCGACACGCCACAAATGCAACCGCCGAGCCGTCAGCCCCGCCTCCAGCCGGGGCGCCTGCTCCCGCTCGCCATCTACACAGGGGATCAGATGCAGCGCGTTCGGGTTGGCTACCTCCCCGACCCGCTCGACAAACAGGCGCTCCAACTCGGGTGAATTGATCCAGGCGCGCACCACGCACATATCGTCCGGGCGAATTTCGGTTTGGCGTTGCAGGGCCTCTATTTGCTCCAACACTTGCTCTACCTGGCGGGCGGCGCTGGCCTGCGGCTCGCCTCTCAGCCCCCCCGCCTCGATCACCTCCCAATCCCGCGCATCGGCGATGTGTACGGTGGGCGCGGCCCCGTCCAGGCCCTGCAATTCCTCCATGCGATGGGTGACAGGGTGCGCCCCATCCGAGAGGACCGCCCACACCTGCGCGTCGGTGTGCTCTTGCTCGCGCACAACAATCTGCACTACCGGGCGCACATTCCCCTGCCAGCGTTGGTGCAGTTCCTCCCGCAGAAAGGGTATGGCCTCCGGAGATGGCACATGCGCGCGCACACGCACCACGTCATCACAATCCCCGCCCGCTTCGTCACACAAATCGGCCAACATCTTGAGCACATACCGGGCCTGTCCGCGATAGTTCCCCGCATACACCAACCGGTACTGTTCATCCCAGGAACCGAGGCCAGCCACAAACACCTGCCGCGCCCCCCCGAATGTCGTGATGGTGGCCGGGGCCAGCCCACAGGCCCGCTCTACATGGTAGGGCAAAGATTCAGGCTGCCAGACCGTCTGCTCGAAGGAGGGTTGCGCGCCCTGGGGGATATATGCGGCGGCATGTACGCGCACGCCCCAACCGCTTTCGGGGGCAGCCCAGAACAGGCTCGCCTCCGAAGGGACGCCGGATTGCGCGGACGCCCCTTTTTCAACCAGCAAGTCCGCATCGTTGTAGCACAGGCCCACGTCCACGCTCCACTCGCCGAACGACGCCGCCCCGCCGCCATACTGGGCCGCCATCTCGGCCAGCGTCTCGCACAAGGCGGCGTTCTGCGCCTGCATCCAGCCCTGACGCTCGCCTTCCGGCACGACCGCCACCTGAAAACGCATGCCCAGTTGGTTCACATCCACCCGCGTGGCGTCGCCCCAATCCGTGACATTCACGCGCATCTCCTCGCGGATCTGCGCCATCCATTCTCGCGTCGCCATCCCGTTTCCCTCCATAGCTCTCTCATCTTTCAGGCAACGAGGCTACAGCGTTCCGGTGGTGCGCGGGGTTTGCGCTCCGCCCGCGTGGGTTTGGCGATGGTCGGCGAACAGGTGAGGCTGACAGGTGGGCAAGGTATATTGCCGCTCTGGGGAGTGCAATGAGGTATGCTATGAAGCAGCCCTGGGGGGCAGCAAACAGCCAGCCAACCCTGCAACGAACGGCAATGCTGACCGCAATCTTAGCATTTGGTTCGCCCCGCGTCAATGTCGGGCGCTCTCCATAGTGGATTCTAACAAAATAGTCTGTAACAGCCATTGGGATGGCTGTTACCCAACTATTTGTCATCCTGTCGCGTCCTGCTTGACATAGCGCACCCTGCCGCTCTACAATAAGGGTAGCATCTTGTCCAATGGCGGAGGTGTAGCCAGATTGAGCGCAAACTGTCCGTCAAGCCGGGCCATTCGCTTCCCTGGCGGCAACACAGCCCGCGCCCTCGACGTTCCGCCGGGAACCAGCGCAGAGGACATTCTCCGCTGCCTTTCGCTGGCCCCTGCCCCGGCCCTGCTCATCCTGAACGGCGGCACGACCAACAGCGTGAACGCCGCCCAGTTGCGCGTAGAAGAGCTGTTATACGAGGGATTGGCCCGCCTCGCCGCGCAACAAGGGCTGGCCGCCGTCACCGGCGGCACAGATGTCAGCCTGTTCGCGTCCTTTGCCGAGGGCCTGGCTTATTGGGAAAAGCGGGCCGCTTGCATAGGGGTCGCCGTTCGCCCCCTGGTCACCTGGCCAGGCCGCCCCGTAACCAACGCCCCCTCCCCCGCCAATTGCGAACCTGCGCCGCTGGAGCCGCATCACACGCATTTCGCGCTGGTGGAAGGCAACACCTGGGGAGACGAAACGCCCACCATGTACGCCCTGGCCGCCGCCCTATCGCGTGCGCGCCCGTCCGTGGCGGTGTTTGCCGGTGGCGGCGAAATCACGCTGCGCGAGATGCTAGCCAACGCCGCCCAGGGCCGCCCCATGATCCTGCTGGCTGGCAGTGGCCGCGTCACGGATATTGTGCTGGGCAATATACCGCCAGCCACCCCCGAAACGCAGCGCCTGGCCCGCCTCGTCGAACAAACCAACGTTCGCAACAGGAGCACCATCATCCCCTTTGACCTGTCTCAATCTCCTGATGATCTGTATGAACTGGCACAACGCATACTGTTTCCGTCAAGGAGAGATGACCATGACCACAGCAGCCCGATACAGGACAAATAAGGCGTACGATCGTTACTTGACCAACGAGTTGGAGCAGATGATCGACGCCCTCAACCTCAGCGAGCTACGCAAGCGCGCACTCAAGGCGCGGTGGCTGGATTCGGTCAACTGGATGGGCAACCGGGCGCAACTCGCGCAGAAATGGTACTATGCCCTGCGCCTCACGGCCATCGTCGGCGCTATTCTGATCCCCACGAGCGTCACCGTCAGCCGCGTGTCCACGCTGGAAGGGTTCGCGTGGGTCAGCATGGGGCTGGGCGTGCTCGTCGCCATCGCCTCGGCGGTAGAAGAGTTCTTTCACTTTGGCGAGCGGTGGCGGCATTATCGCAGCACCGTGGAAACGCTCAAAATCGAAGGATGGCAGTTTTTCCAATTAACCGGCCCATACAGTCGGCGCAAGACGCACGCCGACGCCTATGAGAAATTCGCCGGGCGGGTGGAAGAGACGCTGAACCGCGATGTTGCGGTCTATATCCGCGAGATCGCCGGGGACCAGGACGAGGAGCGGGCGGAGAGCAACATCCCTGGCAAGGACGAGACGGAAGAATAGCGGCCCTGCTTCGCGCATTTCAACTGATTGATTCACCGCCCCCTTTGTGTTATCATCCCCACAATAGGGAGTCGGAGTAACGCCACCTGCCACATCGCGCCCTGCACGCTTTCCATCGCATACAACGCCTTCCGATCCCGTCGAGTTTTGCAGGTAGAGGAGGTTGTGATGGAAGCTGTCAAAGAGGCCCTTACAGATCAAGAAATAGACGATTATCGGTATCAAGCGCCCCGCTGGACGGTGGTTGTCCCGCCGGGCGGGGAAAAACGCCTGGAGCGAAATTTCCAGTTCCCCAACTTTATCGAGGCCCTGGATTTCGCCATTCGGGTGGGCGAGATGGCCGAGGAAGAGAACCATCACCCCAGGCTGGTGATCGAATGGGGTTCGGTGACTGTAAGTTGGTGGACACACGAGGTTCGGGGGCTGCTCCCGAACGATTTTCAGATGGCGGCCAAGACAGACACGATATTCGCCGAATTCTAGGCCGCACCCCCGCATAGCCAGCGTCTATTGCAGCAGCACAGGGCGACACATCCGCCGCCCTGTGCTAATGTTGCTTGTCGGCCCGGCGGCTATATGTCGCGCTGGTAGATGCGATGGCGCTTGTAGAGCTTGCCCCCCATCCCGCGTATCTCGGCCAAGCTTTTCGTATTATACTCCTCGATCTGCGCCAGATCCACGTGCTCGAAATGAAAGTGCATGTCCTGGATGGTGTTAAACATCTCGGCATACAAGATCGCCGGAGCGCCTACCCCCTGATATTGCGGCAGCAGCCCCATCCCGTTCACGCTGATCCCGTTAGTCTGCTTGAACGCCCGTAGCAGGTGATACCAGCCCGTGGGCCACAGCCGCCCCTGCGCCTTTTGCAGACCCGGCGTAATATCCGGAAAAGCGAACAGGAACCCGGCCACCTCATCCCCCTTCATCACCAGCTTGATCAGGCGAGGGTCGGCGATGGACAGGAACCTGTCAGCCAGAATGGCGACTTCGCCGTCATCAATCGGGTAGCAGCCGGGCACATCGGAAAACGACTCATTGTAGATGCGCTTGATGCCGGGCACCAGTGCGCGCAACTCGCGCTTGCTGCGAAAGGTCTGAATCCAAAAGCCGCTGCGTTTTTTGACCTTTTCGGCCAGGGCAAACACCCGCTCCGGCGGCCTGTATCCGCCCGAAAGGTACGCAGAAACATAGTCGCGCTCTTTTACCAGGCCCACGCCAGTCATCAGCGCGTCGTAATAGGCATAGTTGTAGGGGATGCCCGGCGCAGGGGTATACTCAAACCCCTCCACCAGCAGCCCCAGCCCGTCGGCCCGCAGCAGCCCTTGCGGCCCAACCAGCCTGTTCAACCCGCGTGATGTCGCCCAATCCAGCACTGCATCGAACAACGCCCCAGCCACCTGTGCGTCGTCAATGGCTTCGAAAAAGTAGAACTGGGCCATGTGGGAATTGTTGTGCTCGTTGGCCCGCCGGTTGTCAATGGCCGCAATCCGGCCCAACGTCTCGCCCTTGGCCCCGCCCGACTCGACCACGAAAAAGTCGGCCACGGAATGCCGGTAGAAGTGATACTTGTTCGGGTTCAGCATCAGCCGCTCATCCGACTTGAGCGGGGGAACCCACTGCGGGCAGCCGCGATAAAGGTCATAGGGAAACTGGATAAACTGCTCTACATCCTCGCGTTTGTTGAGGTCAATTTTCCGTACCTGCATACCGGTTCTATTGCTCCTTGTCTGGTGCAACAAAGAACGCCGTTGCCAGTACTCCTGGTCCGGCGTGAGTTGCGATGGCGGGCGGCATATAATACAGGGGAACATCCTTCACGCCCAGTTGACCGCCCAGACGCTCCGCCAACGCGCGCCCCTCGGCCTCTGCCCCGGCGTGCATCACGCAAACGTGCCCATCCTCGTGGCGGGGGTAATCCGCCAGGATCAGCTCTTCCATGCGGGCCAGCGCCCGTTGGCGCGTGCGAACGCGCTCCAGCGCCTCTACCCGACCATCATGCAACATAAGGATCGGCTTGACCTGCAACAGACTGCCCAGCAGCGCCGACGCCCCACCAATTCTGCCCCCTCTGGCGAGGTACTCTAGCGTCTGAACGACAAAGTAGATCCGACAGCGCGGGACAAGCTCGCATATCCGCCGCTCGATGGTGTCCGCGTCCGTTCCAGCCTCGGCCCAACGGGCAGCCAGCTTTACCAGCGTTGCCAGCCCCCCCGCAATCAGGCGCGTGTCTATCACGCGAATGTCCGCATCAGGGAACTCGGCTTTGGCCAGCGTCGCCGAACGCACCGTCCCGCTCAGCTCCGTCGAGGGGTGCAGGCACAGAATCGGCTCCCCCGTCGGCACCAGTTTGCGAAACACCTCGACAAACAACTCGGGAGGCGGCGCCGCTGTCTTGGGCAACTCGCGGGAACTGGTGAGCTTGTCCATGAACGTCTGCATATCCAGGTCAACGCCCTCCAGGTAGGACTCGACGCCAAAGTTCACCACCTGGGGCAGCACGGGAATGTCATACCGCTGCACAAAATCGGCAGGCAGAGCCGCCGTCGTATCTGTCACGATTCGGACCATGGTACTTGCTCCATCATAGAATGCAGTGCTTACTAGAGACAACCCGGCTACTGCTCTCGCGTTGCGCGTAACTCGGTAGAAAGCGTGGCGACGGGTACAGGCTGCTGCGCCTTAACTGTGCATTATAGGCCAAGCCCGCAGGCAGGCGAAACCGC
>JAAYXX010000329.1 GCA_012515695.1 Chloroflexota bacterium | reverse complement strand
CAGCCCCGCCGTCGGCTCGTCGAGGATGAACACCCGCGGGCGCATGGCATAGACCGCCGCGATGGAGACGATACGCCGCAACCCAAACCCTAACACAGCGGGCGGCACCTCGGCATAGGGCTGCAAGCCAAACGCCGCCAGCGCGTCCTCTGTCCGCTCGCGCACCTCGTCGGGGTCCAGCCCCAGGTTGCGCGGCCCAAAGCTGATCTCTTCCTGCGTGGTGGCGCAGAATATCTGGTGGTCAGGGTTTTGGAAGACATACCCCACCACGCGGGCCAACTCGCCCACCGTGGCGCTGGTGGTATCCCGGTCATATACCGTGACCCGCCCCGCGTCCGGCTTGAGCAAGCCATTGAAATGCTTCACCAGCGTCGTCTTGCCCGACCCGTTCTGGCCCACGATGGCGAGGTAGGCATTATCGGCCACCTCCAGGTTGATCCCATTCAAGGCCGGGGTATCCTCGTAGCGGTAGAAAAGGTTTACAGTGCGTAGGGCGATAGGGGCATTCACAAGCGAGGCGCTTTCTCTTGCAGGTCCTGTACAAGCTGCTGTTCCGCACTATCCAGGCGAGCAAAATGAAACCGGGTTCCATAGCGGCGATTCAGCCCGGCGGCCACTTCCGTTACCTGTGGCGCGTCGAGGCCCGCCTGCTCTAGCAATTCCTCATCCTCAAACACTGCCAGCGGGCTGTCTACCCGCGCAATATGTCCCTGCCACAACACCGCCACCCGGTCGGCAAACTCGGCGATATGCTCGGCGTCGTGGCTGACCATGAGAATCGACATTTGCCGGGCGCGGCATAGCTGCTCAATGACGTAAAAGACCTCGTGCTGGCCCACCGGGTCCAGGCTGGAGGTAGGCTCGTCCAGGATAAGCACTTCGGGCAGCATCGCGAGGCTGGCGGCGATGGCGACCCGCTGCTTTTCGCCGCCGGAAAGCTGTGCAGGCGAGCGCCGCCGATGCGCGCTCATCTGGACGAGGCGCAGCGCCCAATCCACCCGCTCCACGATCTCGCGCGGGTCAACCCCCAGGTTCTCCGGCCCAAAAGCCACCTCGTCTTCGACGGTGGTGTTGAACAACTGGCTCTCCGGGTCCTGGTAGACCATTGCTACATGCGTAGCCAGCTCGGCTACGGGCGTGCGGCGGGTATCATGGCCCAACACCATCACCCGCCCGCCAAAAACCCCGCCCGTGGTCTGCGGCACAAGGCCGTTCAGCGCCATGCATAGGGTGGACTTGCCCCCGCCTGTTGGCCCCATCAGGGCGAGAAACTCGCCCTTGTCCAGCGACAACACCACGTCCCGCAGAACGGGGAAAGGCTGCCCTTCGGGGAGCAGCGGGGGATAGGCAAAAGATAGATGTTCAACAGAAATAACGGACAAGACTTTTCCTTCTCGTTGCTTCCCTCTCTGAGGGGATGAGCATTCCATGTGTCTTTGGGGCTGCGGCTTCCATCACCCTCACCTCCGGCCCTGGCCCTCACCCCCGGCTGTACCCAGCGGCTCCCTCGCCCAGGGGGCGAGGGAGCCGCCTTCTCTCCGGAGAGCAGGGAGTTGGACCGCCGCCATCCCTGGCGGCAACCGTCCTAAAGGCCCTCACCCCCGGCTGTACCCAGCCGCTCCCTCTCCCAGGGGGCGAGGGAGGCTTGCCGACAGGACCAGGACGGCGCGGCTACTCTTCGCGCCAGGTACGCCCCTGGCCGAGCTGTGTAATTGGTGGGTAGGCGCGACGCACCGCATAGAATAGCGGTATCCCGATCAGGCCGCCGCCCAGGTTCTGCAATAAATTCGCCGGAACCTCGGCCGCCGCCGCGCCGATGCCATACAAGAACAACTCGGCCAGAAAGTAGATTCCCACCATTGCCAGCGTGCCCGCCAGCCAGCCGAGCAGAAGGCCCTGCCAGCCTCGGCCCCGGCCAAGCAACCCGGCCAACAAGCCCTGCAACCCGTGGGCAAGAAACGAGATGGGAGCGAAAACCGCAAAGCCACTTACCAGATCGGCAATTGCCGTACCAAGGCCCCCGGCAATAAACCCAATCCAGGGTCCAAAGGTAAACGACACAAAATAAATCACCACGTCAGAAAAGTTGAAATACCCCTGGGTGGCGGGGATCGGAATGCGCACCAACAAAGTGACGACAGTGACCAGCGCGATCATCAGTGCGGCAATGGCTACTATAAGAGCGGGTAATCTCCGCATGGGATGGCCTTTCTAGCTTGCTTACCAATATATATATCTTGGGCTGTGCCCTCTCGCGGGGGCACCACTCACCCACGGCTATGGGCCTGTCTCTTGTTCTCGTTCCTCGCTCTTGGCCTGCTCCCACAGCGAATCCATCTCTTGAAGGTTCATCTCCTGAAGGTTGAGGCCGTGGTCAAACGCGTATCGCTCAATAACCTCGAACCGCCGGGCAAAGCGTTGCGTCGTCTCGCGTAGGGCGCTCTCGGGGTCAATGTCGTGCCAGCGCGCCAGGTTTACCAGGCTGAATAGCAGGTCGCCAAACTCTCCCGCCTGCGACTGGCGGTCTGGCGCAGCTAGAAACTCGTTGATCTCTTCAACGACCTTTTCCACTACCGGCTCGCGGCTGGGCCAGTCAAAGCCGACGCGAGCGGCCCGGCGCTGCATCTCGGTCGCGCGCGACAGCGACGGCAAGGCGGTAGAGATTCCAGCGAGCATGGATCTGAACGCTTCTGTGCCGCGCTCGGCCCGCTTGATCTCCTCCCACTGGCGCAGCACGTCTTCCGAGTCCTTGGCCGAAACCTGCCCAAAGACATGCGGGTGGCGTCGGATCAGCTTTTCGATGATGCCGCTCACACTGTCGATCAGCTTGAAATCGCCATCTTCGACGGCGATTTGGGCGTGCAACAGGATTTGCAGCAGCAGGTCGCCCAGCTCTTCCTGCAACTCGTCCATATCGTCGGCGTCCAGGGCGTCCAACACCTCGTAGGTTTCTTCGAGCAGGTGGTTACGCAAAGTCTGGTGGGTCTGCTCGCGGTCCCACGGGCAGCCATCTGGTGCGCGCAACCGCGCCACAATATCTTCAAAGCTGGCGATAGAGCCGGGATGCGGCAGAGGCGGGATATAGAGTGAACTGAGATGATCCAGGTCGGGCTGGCGGTCGAGCTTGTACAACTCGAGCAGGCGCACCTCTTCCTGGGGCGTACCGGCGCTGCGTACCAGGCGCACGGGCTGGTCGTCGTGATACAAATGCATCAGCGTCATTTTGACGTCGGCAGCCAGTTCGCGGCTGTAGAGCTGCACGATCAGCGCGCCGACATCGGGGTTCAGGTTGGGGTGCAACTGCTGGGCCAGCAGGGTTGCGTCGCAGATTTGCAGGCCGTCGAATGGGTCTATGCCCAGGGCGCGCGCGGTAGGCTGCAAAAAGCTGACACCTGGCACCACCTGTACGGGCAGGCCCGCGTCTTCTGCCAGCGTACGGATGCGCTGCACCGACGTTTCGCCCATGCTCGGGTCGCCCGGCACGGCATACACCACACCCTCAGGGCGCTGTCCTAGCTCGACGACGCGCCGCGCTATCTGGTCATACACCTCGTCGAACGTCTCGGCCTGTTCATACAATTGGTCAAACGACTCGTACGTGGTGTTGGCTCGCGGCAGTTCGGGCACAACAGGGTGGTGTACCGTACGCAGATACACCTGCCCGGCTCCTTCCAGGATGCGCCAGGCTTGCAGGGTGATTTGCTCCGGGCTGCCGGGACCTAGTCCCACGATTGTAATTCCTGTGGGCATATTCCTCCTTTATACACCTGTGGGGACATTATAGTACACCGAGGGGCACGGTCAAAGAGGCGATTTTGGGGCATGAAAAGACGAATCGCCTTCACTGCGCCAAGTGAAGGCGATTCCAGCGAAAAGGAGGAGTAGGGAAGAACTCGTCTTCTCGTCTATCGCTACTGTTTATCAGTATAGTATAGAATCGCTTTGCTGCCGTAAAGAATCCGTCAAAACCTGAGGTAGCTAGCTAGAATGCCCCTGCGCTCGATTGGTCAGGCGGGCCTGTTCCCACGCGGCATAGTCGGCAGGGGGATGGATGGTCTCGGCGTCTGGTTTGCGCCGCAGGTGGGCTGCTTCGGCGGGGCAGCCGGTGACGCACAGCCCGCAGCCGATGCACCGCGCCCGGTCTATCACCGGCACGTCATCCTCTTCGGTGATGGCGCCCACCTGACAGCGATCTATGCAGGTGCCGCAATTCGCGCATAGTTCAGGGGCAATCACAGCATAATAGTTCGCCCGTGCCACCGAGTTCTCGATACCCCATTCGGTGATGCCGCGCAAAAGGCTACAGCAACAGCCGCAGCAGTTGCACACGTAAAAGACGCCTTGGGCGACGTTGCTCACCGTATGCACCAGGCCGATCCGCTCGGCCTCGTCCAGCAGGGCCAGCGCCTCTTGCTGCGACACATCTCCCGGCCACGGCGAACGCTCGTGCATGGCAAAACTGAGGCACATGTGGATAGGGAAATCGCATCGGCGGCCTATGTGCTCTTGTTGGAGGCGGCAGATGCAGTCGCTCACGTGGAACGCCTTGGCTTTCAAGAGCAGAGACCGCACATCGTCGTAGGGCAAGACCCACTCGGATTTGACCGCCGCCTGGGCAGGCACGACTCGCTGTAGGGCGGGCTGGGGCCGCATAATGCCCGCCGCGCCCCCCTGAACCATGTACTCTTCCATCAGGTGGGCCAGTTCATGGTCCAACCGGTCTCGCTGCGCCTCGTAAATACCGATGACAAAGGGAGCCAGCCGGAAAAAGGCCCCTTCTTCCCGCTTGTCGAACCAGGCGAGTTCCTGCCGCACCAACTGCATGAGCTGTTTGCGCGCTTCGGCGATGGGCAGCCCCACCCGTCGGGCAATGGCTTCTAGCGGCTCCCAGTTGCCGGTTAGCTGGCCCGCCAGCCAGGCTTCTTCTGGCGAGCAGATTTTTTGCAGGATGCGTAGCTCGACCCGCGAGGCTGTGCGCGGGAAGCCGTTGGGCAGTTGGTCCAGCGCGTCGGCCAGTTGCTCGTACACGTCTCGGTGCATGATATCAACTCCTTGCGATCATCCCTCGCCAGGCGGTTGATGAATTTTACTATTAATCTGGGTAACCCGCTGTGGCTGCGGCCCGCGCCGAACGCCTAGCACTAAAGTGCCAGGCTGGTGGTTGAAAAAGTGCAAGTGCACGACAGAATAGCCAACCCGTTTCAACGGGTTTTCTCTTTCCGCAGCCTGGGAATTCATTCCTCGGCATATATGCCGCTGGCTGAGCCGAACGAGCAGTAGCAAGGCCAGCACTGCCTCGGTTACCGAGCTATTTTGTTAAAATTCATCAACCGCCCATCCTAATTTCCCAACAGTATCATGCCGTTGATGATCGCACTATAGCACCGATGACGCCCGCCAGTCAACGCTAGCAGCCGAGCAGGTGGCGGATGACGTCTTGGGCCGAGTAGCGGGTTTGGGTTGGCTGGATGAACTGCTGCACCGTCGCCAGGTCGTTGCCCGTAGTGACCAGGGGGCGCTCTATGTAGCCGTCCGGGCGGCGTTGCGGGTATCCGGCGGTGGCGAACAGGTTATTGCACAGGCAGCCACGGCCCACCGTGTCTTGGGCGTTGCCGCCTTTGCTCACATACGCCTCCACCGGCTCGGCGGGGCAGCGATAGCCCAACGAGCCGTCGGGCTTGGTGTACAGGGTACGCAAAAAGCCCAGGTCGCAGACCCGCGGGCGCGCGGTGTATAGTGTCTCGTCTGACAGCGTGCCCGCCAACTGGGCCACCTTGAACGGAAAGCCGGTGGGCGAGACGACGGCGCTGGTCCGCACAGAGGCCCCGCCATTGAGCAACTGCCCGAGCAGGCTGGCCTTGAGCGGCTCGTCGAGGCCCGATTCGTCGCACAGGGCAAAGGCGGTTCCCACCTGCACCCCGGCGGCTCCGGCGTCCAGCGCCTCTTGCAGCCGGTGGGGATAGGCGTAACCCCCCGCCAGCCAGAAGGGGAGGCCGATGTCGCGCATTTTGGCGGCGTCTATCGCGTCTCGGGGGCCGTAGATGGGTTCGCCCTGGTCGTTGAGCTTGAGCGGGCCACGCGGCGGGGCGTTGTGGCCGCCCGCGATGGGGGCCTCGACGACAAAGCCCTGGATGCTCCCCGTGCTGCGTTTGAGCAGGGCCTGGGCCAGCACGGGCGACGAGATGATGGGCAGGAACTGGGGCCGCTGGAGCGGGCCGACGCTTTGCGGGAGACCGGGGAAGACGCTCTCCGGGTCGTAGGGGATGCGGACGTCGCTTTCGGGCGCGCCGCCGGGCAGGTCCAGCCGATAGGCAACGGGCTGGTGGTGCGCGAGACTATCGAGAATGCCCGCGACCTGGGTGGGGATGCCAGCGCCCATGATGATGTAATCCACCCCCGCCAGCATTGCGCCATATAGCGAGGCGAGGTTGGGCATTTGCACTTTTTCCAGCAGGTTGATGCCGACGATTCCCCGGTGGCCTTCTTTCGCCAGCCAGACCTCGACATAATTGGCGATGGTGGTAAGCTGGTCGAGGAAGCGGGAAGGGCGGATGGTATAGGCGGGCGGGACCTTGTAGGGGGCATCGGCGGGCTTGCCGCCAGGGATATAGTAGCGGCGCAGGATGTCGCGCACAACAGCGGGGAAGGGGAAGGATTGCAGGGCGCGGCGCATGTGTTCGCCGGGGTCGCCGTCCATCAGGCGGCTGATGAGCACGCGGCTGAGGCCGACGCCGGAAACGACGCCCAGTTGCCCCGCCTGAGCGACGGCCCTGGCCAGACGCCAGTTAGAGATGGCGACACCCATGCCGCCCTGAATGATCTTGGGTAGAGGAATGGAAAATGGCACGAGATCGTATCCTTTCCGCACGGGATAGGCGGGATATTCTGGCGATAAGCGTTTGCAGAAGGGGAAACACCTGGTGGGGGTAAAAGTTACTGGGAGGGGGGGCGGTCATATCGTTACCCGAACAAAAAACGCGCCCGGTTTTCCCGAACGCGTTTCATTGCTTTCGACAGGTGGGTGGCGGCTAGACGTTAAAGCGAATGTTGAGAATGTCGCCATCCTGGACGATGTACTGCTTGCCTTCCAGGCGCAGCTTGCCCTGGCTGCGCGCCTGGGCCATCGTCCCGCAAGCGATCATATCGTCGTACGAGATCACTTCCGCCCGGATAAAGCCGCGTGCCAGGTCGCTATGGATGGCCCCGGCCGCCTCGACGGCGGTGGCTCCCTGGCGCACCGTCCAGGCGCGCACCTCGTCCTCGCCCACGGTAAAGAAGGACATCAGCCCCAGCAGGCGGTAGCACTCGCGCACCAGGGCGTTCAGCCCCGGCTCTGCCAGGCCGTATTCCTCCAGGAAGAGCTGCATATCTTCCGGCGGCATCTGGGCGATTTCCATTTCCAGCGCGCCTTTGAGGACCAGAGCAGAGGTCTGCTTGTGCGCGTGGACCCAATCCAGGTCGGTGATGTGCCCGTCGTTTTCTGCTGCGTTAAACACCACCATGCTCGGCTTGGCGGTGAGGAACTGGAACCCGCGAATCAGGGTTTGCTCCTCTTCGGTCATGTCCAGGTCGCGGATGGGCGTATTTGCCTCCAGCGCCTCAGCGAACCGCCGCATCAGGGCCAGCTCGCGCTGGAGAGCAGCCGCCTCGTCGGCCCGCGCCTTTTTCATGCCCGCCTCGATGCGCTCAATGCGCCGCTCGACGATGGCCAGGTCCGAGATGAGCAGGTCAAGTTGCAGGGCTTCCCAATCCCGCTGGGGATCAATGCCCTCTTGATCTATCCCCTGCTCGCTGGCAAAGGCGCGCACCACCTGCAACAGCGCGTCGCTCTTGCTGAGCGCGGTGAGCACCTGCGCGTCGAGGCCGCCGCCGTTGCTGCCCTGTCCCTTGCCCGTGATGCCGCTGATGTCGTTAAACTGGATTTTCGCCCGCGTGGTTTTGCGTGGGTGAAACATCTCGCTGAGGATGTCTACGCGCGGGTCGGGCACGTCCACCACCGCGGTATGCACTTCGCATCGCCCCGAGCTATACCCAGCCGTCTGGGCCTGGCTGCGTGTCAAGGCGTTAAAGATCGTCGTTTTGCCTGCCAGGGGCAGGCCGACTATGCCAATTTCCACTAGGATATTCCCTCAACTGGTAATGCACTGGCTCGCCCCTTGGGGTCGCGCCAGCAAGATATAACAAACCAAACGAGAATTGTACGCGCCAATCGACGTTCCGTCAATTTTCCGGCTGTGCGCTCTTGCCCCTTTTTGCCAGAGGCGGCAGGGATGCTATAGTAGGGGATAGCTTGAACGGAGAGAATATACCCATGACGCACATCAACCTACCCTATGGCCGGGAGACGCTCGGCCTGGACGTTCCGGAGGCGAATCTGGTCGGCGTGTACGCGCCTCATTCGGTGGCGCCGGTGGCCGACACAACCGCCGAGATCAAGCGGGCTTTGGCCCAGCCCATTGGCGGGCCTCGCTTGCGCGAACTGGCCCGCCATGCCCGGCGTGTGGTTATCGTCGCGGACGACATTACCCGCCCGACGCCCACGCAACTGATTATTCCCCTGCTGCTAGATGAGCTTCAGGCGGCGGGCGTGCCGGATACTGCCATCCAGGTAATCATTGCCCTGGGGACGCATCGTCAGATGACCGAGCAGGAGATCGTCGAGAAATTTGGCGAGCAGGTTGTGCGCCGCGTGCCGGTGATCAATCACAACGCTTTTGATGACAGCGTGCTGGTGGACCTGGGCACTACGCCCAGTGGCGTGCCCGTGCAGGTGAATCGCCACGTTATAGAGGCCGATCTGGTATTGGGCGTGGGGAGCATCGTGCCCCATCATATTCCGGGGTTTTCTGGCGGGGCCAAGATCATCCAGCCGGGGGTTTGCGGCCACCGGACCACTGGCGAGGTGCATCTGCTTTCGGTGCGGCACGAGCGCAGTTTGATGGGCGTTACCGAGAGCGTCGTTCGGCAAGAGATGGAGATCATTGCCGAGCAGGTAGGGCTGCGCGCCATCCTGAACACTGTGCTGGATAGCGAGGGGCGCGTGGTGGGCGCGTTCTATGGCGACCCCAAGGCTACCTTTCGGCGGGGCGTCGAGCTATCGCGGCAGGTGTACGGCGTGCCCGTGCCGGGGCTGGCCGACATCGTCGTGGCGAGTTCTTACCCTTGCGACAGCGAATTCTGGCAGGCGCACAAAACCCTCTATTCTGCCGAGTTGTGCGTTCGGCAAGGCGGCACGATTATCATTGTCACGCCGTGCCCTGAAGGGGTAGCGGCCACCCATTCTGGCGTGCTGCAATTTGCGGGCAGGCCGATGGCCGAGATTGACGCGGCCATTCGAGCGGGTGAGATCGAGGACCTGACCGGCGGGGCGTTGGCGCTGGCCTGGGCCAATGCGCGGAGAAGGGCCACCGTGGCGATGGTCTCGGGCGGCATCACGGCGGAGGAAACCAGGGCGCTGGGGTTTGTGCCTTTTGATACGGTGGACGAGGCGCTGGCAGATGCCTTTGCCCGACATGGCGCGCAGGCGCGGGTAACGGTGCTGCCTTGTGCGCCGGATACGCTGCCGCTGCTCGACGAGTGCTGCGAGGGGTAACAGGGGTTTCCAGGTACAGGCATCCCGCGCGCAAATTTGCATGCAAACTTGCGCGCAACGGCAGCAATTGACCACGGCCCTTCCCTGGGTGGCGCGGGCGTTGGGGCTGCCGCCGCCCAAGAGACGAGATTGATAGGCACACAAAAAGCGCGTCACTCGACGCGCTTTTCGCTCTATTCTACCCGGAAAGAACTCTACTCAGGGAGTCCCGACTCGTCTGAATCAGGCCAGAAGGCAAACAGCGACCCCACAGACTGGCCCATGAGGTTGCGGCGAATGGCCTCGCCGAAAATCGGCGCCACGGAGAGAATGGTCATGTGGGGCAGCCGCTTCTCCGGCGGGATGGGAACGGTGTTTGTCGTGACGATCTCGCGCAGTTCGGGGATGTTGCGCAGGCGCTCGATGGCCGGGCCGCTGAATACTCCATGTGTGCAGGCCAGAGTGACGTTTTTGACGCCCTGCTTGCGTAGCAAATCCACGATAGCCATCACCGAACCGCCCGTAGCGATCTCGTCGTCAAAGATGATCACATCCTTTTCGGCAATATCGCCGATAATCCCGGCCACTCGCACCGTGTCATCCGAGAGGCGCTCCTTATCTCCGGCGGCCACGCCGATGCCCAGGGCGCGCGCCAGCTTGGCGGCCCGTTTGGCGTGCCCAATGTCTGGGGCCAGAACGACCGAATTGCTCAAATCCTTGGAGCGGAAATGTCGGGTAAATACTGCATGGGCGCTGAGGTGGTCTGCTGGCACACTAAAGAATCCGTGCACCTGGGGAGAGTGCAGGCTCATGGTCATCACGTGGCTGGCCCCGGCGGTCTGTATCAGGTCTGCCATCAGCCGCCCGGCGATAGAGATGCGCGGCTGGTCCTTTTTGTCCGAACGTCCATAGGAGAAATAGGGAATCACCGCATGAATGGTCTTGGCCGAGGCGCTGCGAGCTGCATCCAACATCATCAAGAGTTCGATAATGTTGTCGCTCACGTCCGGGCTGAAGGATTGAATCATCACCACTTCTTTGCCCCGCACGCTTTCACCGAGCTGGACAAACAAGTTATCGTTGCTGAATCGCTGGGTAGCGCGCGAGCACAATGGGCAACCGAGATAGTCGGCAATCTCTGAGGCGAGTTCGGGATGAGAGCTGCCACTAAAGATGCGGAGACAGTCCACGATGTTTCCTGGCTCTCCCTTTTGCATGTCGATCTGGCTCCTCTGCGTATACTGCCAAAACGATGGGGTCGGCGAACTGAACCCATTCAGTTTACCACAAGGTCGGGGCAATGTAAAACTTGACCGGGAACGCCTCCCGCCCTTCGGGCACCGGTAAAGCGCCACGTGGGCGGGCTGATTGACAAACAAGCCCTGTCGCATTATGATAGAAGAGGGTCTGTAAGGTGTCAGGTGATGACCCTACGCTTGAATTGTTCGAGAACGACCCGCTTCTAGTTCTCCGAGGAGCAAATTGGGGGGGTATTTCGGGGCATGGGCCGTTTCTCTGTGGATGAAAATGGCAGGATTGTTGACCAACTTGTTAGCATCATCCTCGTGGTGCTGGTTGTTGGCGGGCTTTTTGTTACCATCCTCATGGGTATGGAGCGCATCTGGAGCGCAGCGAGGCTATGGTTCTGTGAAGCTTTTTCCAAGGTGTGTTCATAGCAAGCGTCAGGCTGGCACTGCCAGAGGGTACAGTCGGCTCGGAACTGGGGGAGAGCGATGTCCAAGATAGGGAAGCGTTTGATTGAAGAAGAATCCGGCGCCGAACTGGTGGAATGGGCTTTGGTAACGATTATCCTGATTCTGGCGATTTACGCCGTCTTGCAGGCAGTCGGCCCTGATATAGAAACCTTTATCTCTTCGGTGGCAGACACGCTGCTCCCGTAACCGAGAGCCGCCCTTTTAGGGCAATCTTTTGACGATTACCAGCTTTCCATATATAATCACTTACGGCGGGGTGTGGCGCAGCTGGAAGCGCGCAGCGTTTGGGACGCTGAAGTCGGAGGTTCAAGTCCTCTCACCCCGACCTGTTATGCGGGCGTAGCTCAGCTGGCAGAGCTCCTGCCTTCCAAGCAGGTTGTCGCGCGTTCAAATCGCGTCGCCCGCTCCTGTTAGAATGGGTAGTATGTCACTGTAGGGTGGCTACTACCCGTTTTGTTTTCCGCCTCTACCTGCGTTTGCACGCCGCCAGCATCCCCTTATTGACTATCGCCCGATGACACGTCCATCTCTTGGCCCACGCTCGCTGCAATCTACCCATGTTGTGCCACCGACCGGCTGACAGAGGCGGATAGATGCCCAGTTTTGGGCGGGGGAAGCGATGGTAAGCAAGGCCGAATTTCTGAAGGCATTGGAGGAGGAACGGCAAAGCGTTCGGGGCAAGCGTGTGCTCATTACCGGCGGCACCACTGGCATTGGGCGGGCCACGGCCTTGCTGCTGGCCGCACACGATGCGCGGGTGCTGATTTTTGGCAGACACGAGCCAGAGCTGGAAAGCGCCATGCGCGACCTGCGCGATATGGGCGGCGAGGCGCACGGGCTGATAGCGGACGTCACCAGTGAGGAGGACATCCGCCGGGTATTTGCCGAGGTGGACGCGAGATTGGGCGGGTTGGATATACTCATCAATAACGCCGCTCTGCCTGCTAGAAGCGTGTTGGAAGACGATTACGCGCACTGGGAGTATGTCGTCAAGGCGAACCTGCTTGGCTATCTGGCTTGCTCTCGTCTGGCTGTTGACCGCATGCGAGCGAACGGCGGCGGCCAGATCATCAATATCGGCTCCATGAGCGCGGTGAAGCGCGAGGGCGGCAGCTCGCTCTATGTTGCTACCAAATCCGCTGTCCAGGGATTCACCGAGGCATTACGCAAAGAGGCGAACAATGACGGCATCCGCGTGGTGTTGATCGAGCCGGGGCTGGTGGGTACGGATTTGAACGATGTGCCCCCACCCAAGCAGCAGGAGATGGAGGCCGACATGCGAATGCTCAAGGCGGAGGACATTGCCGTCTGCATCCACTTTATCCTTACAGAGCCGCAGCGCGTGGATATGATCGTCGTCCAGGTCCGCCCGCATCTACAGATCATCTAGGGGATACATAGCCAATTGAGGCATAAATGTGTAGCGGCGTTACGCGGATAACCACGTAACGCCGCTACAGTTATGTTTGCTACTGGATGACGGCGGGTTACTTTAGCTTGCCGATGGACTTGGACACATCGGTGGGGTTGCGGAATTCCATATCTTCCATCTGTTGCATCAGATCAATGACTTTGTCGGGAGCGCCCTGGCTGCGGGCATAATCGACCAGTTCCTGCTTGCTCTTGGGATAGTCGATCCCGGCCAAAAACTGCTGAACATCCGCCGTGCTAACGTGTTGCATCGACTTGCGCTGAGTCATGGTTTTTGCACCTCCAAATGCACTAAATCACGCTTCCCTCAAGGAATATGTGCTGTTTCAGAGGTGTATGACCCGTCAGTCGGAACGAACTGTCGCAGATGAACGTGCTGGGGAGGATGTTGCAGTTGGTGCGATAGCTTATTCCACTGCAACGGAGAGAAGCTTTACCTAACGTAAATTATACTTCACTTTTTAATTACTGTCAACCTTTTGCGAATCTCGGACTCTTTTCGGGATAAAGAGGCGCGTTCAACCTCTACCGTGGGCGGAGCGAAAACAGCCTACATTGTTCAACGGTGTTTCGTTGTGTTGGTACGCGCACTCGACTACAAAAGGGTCTTGAGGGGCCAGCAAGGTGAACGGGACGATGTGGGGACAAAAAAGGGTCTCCCAGAGCGAATGACCGCCTGAGAGACCCCTGCCTATACGCGCTTCAGGCGACGCCTGAGAGCTTATTTCAGCTTGCCGATGGACTGCGAGACGTCGGTTGGATCGTGGAACTGCTTGTCTTCCATCTTGGACAAGAGATCAATGACCTCTTGCGGCGCGCCCTGGCTGCGGGCGTGGTCGATGAGTTGCTGCTTGTTCTTGGGATAGTCTACACCACCCAGATAGGACTGGATTTCACCAACGCTGACGTCTTCTATACCTCTTTGCCGTCCCATAGATATACACCTCCTGGTAAACACAAAAAACGGTCCCAGCTTCTCTCAAGATCGGGGGTTCCGTGGAGGTGTAGATTCGTCAAGATGCGGAGAGAAGCATCTGTATTATAGTCTAGTTTCAAGAATGTTGTCAATCACCGCAGTGTCGTCATATTGGGCGAACAAAGCGCCTCGCTCAACACGGTGAGTTGCCGCACAAAGGGCTGCGGGATCAACCCGCCCTTGCTGATGGGCACATCCCAGGTAACGACCCCTTCGTGGGCGTTGACGTGCTTGGTATAGCCGATGACAAATTCGTCGGGAAAGCGGGGATCGCCTTTGCCCCACCGCTCTCCCAGATAGCTCAGGATGTGATACTGGGCGTCGTCTACCCAGCGGCCAGGGCAAACGGGGAAGGCGTCCGAGATTTCCCCGGCGGTATAGTCCTCGTGTTCGCTGTGGCTGATAACCGGCACAAGGACTCCGGGGTTAAAGGCCACCAGGCTGTCGGGGTTGCCCGCTTTGGCGGCAGCGGCAAAGCTGGCAAAGTTGGGCGGCTCGGGATGGCGATACATCTCGTCGGCGAAATAGCAGCCGTCGAACCACCACCCTGCCACCCGGTGGCCCCAGCGCAACGACCATTCGCGGATGATGGCCTCCCATTTGAGTTGGAACTCGACCAGTCGCTCGCCGGTGCGCGTGGTTTCCCAGGCGGTGGGCCAATCCCCCTCGAAACCCCAGCGCCAGTTCAGGCGTTGCATGGCTACCGGGTCGGCGGCAGGCGCGCCGCTGGGCAGGTAAACCATCAGGGTAATCCCCCGCGGGGCCAATGCCTCGTACAGGTCGGCGATCAGGTCGCGCTGCGAGCATTTGCTGGGCGCGATGCCCACCAGTTCATCATAGGTAGAGTTGGGCGCGCAGTAGTGGCCCGAATTCTGGCCGATGGTGATAAAGTAGTAGGGCGCTCGTATTTGTTCGAGCTGACGGGCCAGCCCTTCCACGTCAAAGGCGTTTACCTGAGCGTTCCATTCCTCCGCAGAGGTCTGGGAGCCTGTCAGATAGTGGGTAAAGACGCCCCAACGGGCGTCGCGGAACCAATCGGTGTTGGCTCGCATAGTAAGCCTCCTTAAGGCCGGGTGTGAAGAACGCGGCCAGTATACTGCATCTTGGGGCGGCTCGCCAGCCGGAGATCGTGTCCAATCAAATGATAATCTTACCGAGCGTGGAATGACCGCCAAGTGATACTCTTACTGAAAGGAGATGCGAGCGAGACCGGGGTATTTGACAGCCTCCCCGCTGCGTGCTACCCTCTGCCCACTCTTGCCACGCATGTGTGCGCGCTCAGAAGGTGCCATGTTTGCTCGGATTACACGGGGATTCAAGGCGACACTGCCAGTCGCGTTGGGGGTGATGCCCTTTGGGGTTGCCTTCGGGGCCGTTGCTGGCCTTACGATGACCTGGTGGCAGGCGCAGTTGATGTCCCTGACGCTGTTTGCTGGCACCGCCCAATTCATCACGGCCAGCATGATCGCCGAGGGCGCGGCTTTTTTGCCCATTCTGATCACGGGCACGTTGATCAACATGCGCCTGATCCTGTTGAGCGCCGCGCTGACGCCCTATTTGACCAAGGCGCGCCGCTCCCTGTATCCGCTCATGGCGCAGGTGCTCACCGATGAGAGCTTTGCCGTCACCCTGGCCGAGTTCGAGCGCGGCAAGCCCGACTATCTGTTCTTTGTTGGGTCGGGGCTGGCGGTTTACTCGCTGTGGCAAGTGGCTACCCTGATCGGCCACACCTTTGGCAGCGCCCTGCCCGCCGGGTTGGGTCTGGAGTATGCGCTGGCCGCCAGTCTGATGTACCTGCTGATCATCCTTGCGCGCACGCGCCGCGCGGTCGCGGTGGCGCTGTTTGCTGGCCTGCTGACGCTGGCCCTCTATCCTCTGCTGTCCAATACCTGGAGCACCGTGACCGCTACGTTTATCGCCGCTACGTT
>JAAYXX010000328.1 GCA_012515695.1 Chloroflexota bacterium | reverse complement strand
TGGGAGAGGGAGCGGCTGGGTACAGCCGGGGGTGAGGGTGGTGAGGGTAATCCGCTGGCCGTGACAACCAAATGTTAGCGCCATTAGCCAAGGCTGGGCGGCGGTCCAGTTCCCTGCCCCCAAGCAGGTGGGGAGCGGCTTGCATGTGCCATATGGGCAAGGTATAATCGCGATGGTTGCGACGCCTTGACCTCAGCTCAATTCATTACACTGGAAGGAGTGTTCGCTATGGCTATCCTGGAAGAACCCATCCAAGAACCGTTGGAACTGCAAAACTATATTGACGGGGAGTGGGTTGATTCGGAAGGTGAACTGCGCGATGTGGTCAACCCGGCCAATGGGCGCGTTATCGCTCATGTGCCTATTTCTACCGAGGCCGAGTTTGACCAGGCTGTGGCGGCTGCTCAGGCGGCGTTTGCCGACTGGCGGCGGATGCCGGCTCTGGCCCGCGCGCGCTGTATGTTCCGCCTGAAGGAACTGCTGGAAGAGAACTTTGAAGAGCTTTCTCGCATCCAGACGATGGAACATGGCAAGACGATTGACGAGTCGCGAGGCGAGACGCGCCGTGGCATCGAGATGGTCGAGGTGGCGACGGGCATCCCTACGCTGATGATGGGCCAAAACCTGGAGGATGTGGCGGCGGGTATTGATGAATACCTGATTCGCCAGCCGTTGGGCGTGTTTGGCATTATTGGCCCCTATAACTTTCCTTTTATGGTGCCGCTGTGGTTTATCCCGTTTGCTATCGCTACGGGCAATACCATTGTCGTCAAGCCCTCTAGCGAGGACCCTATCAGCCAGATCAAGATTGCCGAGCTGGCCGAGGAAGCAGGCGTCCCCGCGGGTGTCTATAATGTGGTCAATGGCGGCCGGTCGGTGGTGTCGCGCATGGTGCAGCACCCGGATATCAAGGGGGTGGCGTTTGTCGGCTCTACGCCAGTCGCCCGCGATGTGGTCTACAAGGGGTGCGGCGCGACGGGCAAGCGCGTCATCGCCCAGGGTGGCGCTAAAAACTTTGCGATTGTGATGCCGGATGCGGACCTGCCCGCTACCATCGCCGCCTGCATGACCTCGTTCTATGGCAATGCGGGCCAGCGTTGCCTGGCGAACTCGAACCTGGTGGTGGTGGGTGAGGGGATGAACCCTCAGGAGCATCAGGCGTTCTATCGCCGGGTGGCGGACGCTTTTGCCGAGGCGGCCAGCAAGATCAGCATCGGCTATGGGCTGGATGAATCTGTGCAGATGGGGCCGCTGCGCGATGCCGCCAAGAAGCAGCGCGTCGCCAGCTATATTGAAAAGGGCGTGGCCGAGGGCGGCAAGCTGGTGCTCGACGGGCGGCAGTTTACTGTGCCGGGCAACTGTGTGCCCGACGCTTTCCTTGGCCCCACGGTGTTTGAGGATGTCACCCCCGATATGACCATCGCCAGGGAAGAGGTGTTTGGGCCAGTGGGCGCTGTGATGAAGGCGGCCAACCTGGACGAGGCCATTCAGATGATCCACGCGAACCCGTTTGGCAACGCGGCGTCTATCTTTACTGGCAATGGCAAGTGGGCGCGCGAGTTCCAGCATCGGGTAGAGTGCGGCAATATCGGCATCAATATCGGGATTGCCGCGCCGATGGCAATGTTCCCGTTCTCCGGTATGAAGGATTCGTTCTTTGGTGTGCTGCACGGGCAGGGCCAGGATGTGGTGCGGTTCTTCACCGAGAGCAAAGTAGTCGTTCAGAGGTGGTTTTAAATGAGTGCACAGCGCATTACGGCGGCGGTAGTCATCGGCTTTACCGAGCGATTGGAGAGCGATTCTGCCCGCTTTTACGAGGGGTTGGCCGAACGCTTCCCGGAACAACGGCGCGTGTTCGAGGGATATGTCAAAGAGGCCAAGAGCAACAGCACCAATATCCTGCGCACGTACCAGGAGACCGTGACCGACGCGCTGGAGACGAACTATTCTTTTGAGGGGATGGCGCTGCCAGACTATGAGCCATTGGTGGCGCTGGCCCCGGACGCGACGCTCTCGCAGGCGGCGGCCCAGGCTGTCCAACTGGAAGAGCTGGCGGTGGCGTTTTATCAGGACGTAGCCGAGCGCAGCAAATCGCTGCTGGCTACGATCCCCGGCGCGTTCAAGCGAGTTGCTCGCAAGCGCGGCGCTCGTGTGGCAACGCTGCAAAAGATGGCGTAAGGAACCTCACCCCCTTCCCCCTCTTCAAATTTGGAGAGGGGGAGGG
>JAAYXX010000041.1 GCA_012515695.1 Chloroflexota bacterium | reverse complement strand
GCTGCCGCGCCAAACGCCTTCTCCCCCTGGGAGAAAGCGGCATACATGCCGGTGCCCCGGAGGGGCGGATGAGGGTGATCCACTGGCGAGGGGACTCGGCATTTACCTCGCTTTTCGTCCGTGACAACCAAAAGTTAGCGTCATTAGCCATCCCTGGCGACCTCTGTGCGCCTGCCAGCCGAAAGCGCCACGCCTTGTTAACCGAATTCGCGCTTTGGCGTATAATGATAGAGTGAATCCATAGCATCGTATCGCGTCGGGTCGCATTCAGGAGCCAAGATTGAAGCAAACAACCGAATCCCCTGACCTCGTCCGCCTGATCAAGCGGATCGTAGAGTTGTGGGTCACCTATATCAAAGGGCAGCTTTTGATGGCGGTGATCATTGGCGCCATCACCTGGGTAGTGGGGTCGGCTATCGGCCTGCCGGGCGCGTTTTGGCTGGGCCTGCTGGCTGGCATCCTGACCACCATCCCCAGCCTGGGGCCGCTGCTGGCGGCCATCCCCGCCGCGGTAGTAGGGTTGATCGAAGGCTCGACGGTGATTAACGTCGAGAATTGGGCGTTCGCGCTGATCGTGGCGGGCGTCTTTGTGCTGATCCAGCAGCTTTCCAGCCTGCTGATTGAGCCTTACATCGTAGGCAAACGACTGGACCTGCCCCCGTTGATCGTGTTCATCGCCGTTGTCGTGGGAGCTGTCGTGGCAAACGTGGTGGGAGCATATCTCGCCGTGCCTCTGCTGGTCACGCTGCGGGAGATTGCGCGCTATCTCTCCGCCAAGGCCAGGGGCGAGCCGCCCTTTCCCGACACAGAGCCGCCCGACGTAGAGCAACCGCCGCAAATGCCACGCGCTTGATAGCGCCGCGTAGCTGATCTATACTAAGAACAGCCATTACCTCGAGCAAAGGAGCGTCGAACCATGAAGCAGACGAGCAATTACCTGGCCCTGGATCTGGGTGCAGAGAGCGGCAGAGCCATTGTGGGGCGCTTGCAGGATGACAAACTAGAGCTAACCCCCATCCATCGTTTCCCGAACGGCCCAGTGCGCGTGCTAGATGGCTATTACTGGGACGTGCTGCGCCTGTTCGCCGAGATGCAACAAGGGCTGCTGATCTATCGCAACCAGTACGGCAGCGACCTGGACGGCATTGGCATTGATACCTGGGGCGTGGACTATGGCCTGCTGGATAAAAACGGGGCGCTGATCGGCAACCCCCGCAACTACCGCGACCCGCGCACAGACGGCATGTTGCAGGCCGCTTTCGAGCGCGTACCCCGCGAAGAGATTTTCGAGGCGACGGGCATCCAGTTCATGCAGATCAATACGCTGTATCAGTTGTTGTCCATGAAACTGAGCGGCGATGAGGCGCTGGAGCAGGCCCAAACCCTGTTGATGATCCCCGACCTGTTCAATTACTGGTTCACCGGCGTCAAAACCTGCGAGTTCTCTATCGCTACCACCAGCCAGTTCTACGACCCACGCCAACGCGACTGGGCCACCTCGCTGCTGAACAAGATGGGCCTCCCCACGGATATTTTGCAGCCCATCATCCAGCCGGGGACCATCGTGGGCAACCTGCTACCCCATATCGCTGAGGAAGCCGGGCTGCACGACGTGCCGGTCATCGCCCCGGCCTGCCACGACACGGGGTCGGCAGTGGCCGCCGTGCCCGCACACGGCGACGATTTCGCCTATATCAGCTCTGGCACCTGGTCGCTGATGGGCATCGAAGCAACCGAGCCAATCATCAGCGCGGAGAGCCTGGCATTCAACTTTACCAACGAGGGCGGCGTCTGTGGGACGTTCCGCGTGTTGAAGAACATCATGGGGCTGTGGCTGGTGCAACAGTGCCGCCGCACCTGGGCGCAGGAAGGGGAGGAACTCTCCTACAGCGAGATCACGGAGATGGCCGCGCAAGCCCCCGCCTTTGGCCCGCTGATCGAGCCGGACGCACACGACTTTTTGGCGCCGGGGGACATGCCCTCTCGCATTCGCGCCTTCTGCGCGCGCACCGGCCAGCGCCAGCCGGAAACCAAGGGCGAGATCGTGCGCTGTGCCCTGGAAAGCCTGGCGCTCAAGTATCGCTGGGTGACTGAAAAGCTGGAAATCCTGTCGGGCAAATCGCTGCGCGCCATCCATATTCTGGGAGGCGGCTCACAGAACCAGCTCTTGTGCCAGTTTGCCGCCGACGCCACGCAGCGGCCAGTCATCGCCGGGCCGGTGGAGGCCACGGCAATGGGCAACGTGCTGATGCAGGCCATCGCGCGCGGGCGGCTTGCCTCGCTGGCAGAAGGGCGCGAGGTCGTTCGCAATTCCTGCGACCTGTTGACCTACGAACCTCAGACGAGCGCCGCCTGGGATGACGCCTATGGCCGCTTCCTAAAGATCAGGGAGCAGGTTCCTGAAGTGTAACTGGCTCCCCACGAAAGGGATGGATCGTGAGAAAGCTGTTATACAATGCCAGGCTCTTGACAGAGCGGGGGCTATGGCCTTCCGGGTGGTTGCTGATTGAAGAGGGCATCATCCGGCAAATCGGGCAGGATGCGCCACCGTCTACGCCTGACGCCGGGAGGATAGACTTGCAGGGCAGCCTGCTGGCCCCCGGCCTGATTGACGTACACGTGCATGGCGCGCTGGGCATGGACGTTATGGACGCCGACCCTGAGGCGCTGCGTCAGATGGCCCGCTTCTACGCGCAACATGGCGTGACCTCGTTCCTGGCAACGACCACCACCGATGCGCCGGATCGCCTGCTGGCGGCGGTGAAAAATGTGGCTCAGGTAATGGCTGAAGGCACTGGCGGGGCGGAATTGCTGGGCACGCACGTGGAAGGGCCGTATATCGACCAGGGCCGCCGGGGTGCCCAAGACCCCGCCCATATCCGCGCCCCGCAGCCCGACGAGTATCGCCGCCTGTTTGATACGGGCGCCGTCCGGTTGATTACGGTGGCCCCCGAAGCGCCCCAGGTGGACGAGTTGATCGCGTTCGCGCTGGAACATGGCGCGGCGGTGTCCATCGGGCACACGCGGGCCAGCTACGAACTGGTGCGGCACGTGGTAGAGCTGGGCGCAAACCAGGCCACGCACCTGTTCAACGGCATGGAACCCCTGCATCATCGTGACCCCGGCGTTGTGGGCGCAGCCCTGACGCTGGACGATGTCTATTGCCAGTTGATCGCCGATAATGTGCATATCCACCCCGCCGTGCTGAAACTCGCTGTGCGCGCCAAAGGGACAGGGCGCATCCTGCTGATAACGGACGCCATGCGCGGGGCGGGCATGCCTGACGGGGAATACAACCTGGGCGGGTTGGCTGTCACGGTGCTTCATGGGGAGGCTCGCCTGCCTGACGGGACGCTGGCGGGGAGCACGCTAACGCTAGACAGGGCGTTGGTGAACATCATGGCCGCTACGGGGCTATCGTTGATGGACGTGTTGCCGATGGCGACGGCAAACCCGGCCCGCGCGCTGAATATGCCGCAAAAGGGCGTTATCGCAGAGGGCAAGGACGCCGATTTGATCGTGCTGGACGATCAGGCGCGCGTCATGCTGACGTTCGTGGGCGGGGAGACGGTCTACCGCCGGTAATGCGCTGCTATCAGCCCTTCGGAAGCCAGCGAGTTTCCGAAGGGCTGTTTTTTCGCCCTTTCCCTAACCCCCACGGGAAGGGAATTGGACCGCCGCCATCCTTGGCTAATGGTGCTAACTTTTCGCGGATCAATTGCTGGGGCAAGAT
>JAAYXX010000327.1 GCA_012515695.1 Chloroflexota bacterium | reverse complement strand
GGTCGTCGTGGACAACTGCTCCGCCGACGGCACGGTGGAGATGGTCCAGGCGGAGCATCCCTGGGTGCAGTATGTCATCTCCACCGACCACAACGGCGGCTATGCCTATGCCAACAACATCGGCCTGCGCGCGCTGGGATATGGGGCGGGCAGAGCGCTGGAGGCGCTGCCCCGCCATGTGCTGCTGCTCAACCCGGATACCGTGCTGCCCCGCAACGCCCTTCAAACGATGGTAGATTTTCTGGATGCCAACCCAGATGTGGGCGCGGTAGGCCCTCGATTGGTGCGCCAGGATGGCAGCCTCGACAAAGCCTGTCGGCGTAGCTTTCCCACGCCCGCCGTCTCGTTCTACAGGTTGAGCGGGCTATCCCGCCTATTCCCCAACAGCAGGCGCTTTGGGCGCTATAATATGACCTTCCTGGACGAATACGAGCAGACCGACGTGGAGGCCCTCGTCGGCGCGTTCATGATGATGCGTTCCGCCGCACTGGAACAGGCCGGGCTGCTGGACGAGACCTTTTTCATGTATGGCGAAGACCTGGACCTGTGCTATCGCATCCAGCAGCAGGGCTGGCGCATCGTCTATAATCCAGCGGTGACTGTGTTGCACCTGAAAGGAGCGGCCAGCCGCCAGACCAGTCGGCGGGCAATCTTGGCCTTTTACGAGTCCATGCGCATCTTTCACAACAAGCACTATCGCGCGCAATCCTTCTTTCTCGTCAACTGGGTCATTGACCTGGGCATTTCGCTCTTGCGCACCAACGCCTTGATCGGCGACCGCCTGCGGCCTGCCGAACGCAAGCGCGTAGCATCCGCCTGAGGGGAGAACCATGTCGCGCCGGATTCGCACCTTGCTCACCTTCCTGACGGTCATCGTCGACGCGGTGATGGCAGCCTGGGCATTCTACATTGCCTATCAGTTGCGTAGCATCGTGCCTTTTCCCGTGCCCCTCAACCTTGGCCCTTTTACAAACTATGTGGGGCAGATGTTTATCCACGTCGCCAGCGTCCTGGTGGTGCTCTTTTTATACCGCCTCTACCACTTGCGCCGGGGTGGGTCGCGCATTGACCTGGTTTATTCGCTGATCTCGGCTGTCTCTATCGCTACGCTGGCGGCCACGGCGGTGGCGTATCTGGTCTACCACAGCGAAAGCGACCTGACCCGTGGGTTGATTATCTACAGTTGGGGCCTGACGGTTATCCTGATCGCCATTGGCCGCGTGCTGACCGACCGCCTGCGACAGTTCGCGCGCAGCAAGCAGCCGGATCACCTGCTCATCGTGGGCACAGGCGACGTGGGGCGCATGATCCTGCAAAAGACGCTGCAATCCCCCCAGTTGGGCTACAAGGTCATCGGGTTCATTGATGGGGAAAATGGCCGCGAGGTTGCCGGAGTGCCGGTGCTGGGCACGCAAAACGACATGGAAAGGATCGTGCAGGAATACGACGTGGAAGAGGTGGTCATTACCCTGCCGGAAGCCTCTCACGCCGAATTGCTGGACATGATCTCGAAATGCGAGAGCGGGCATGCGCGGGTGCGTATTTTCCCCGACCTGTTCCAAATCCTCGCTTCGGAGATGAGCATTGACGACCTGGACGGCCTGCCCCTGCTGACCGTGCGCGATATTGCATTGCGCGGCTGGAAGCTGACCGTCAAGCGCCTGATGGACCTGGTGGTGAGCGGCCTGGGGCTGATGTTCCTATCGCCCTTTTTGCTGTTCATCGCGCTGCTGATCAAGCTCGAGTCCAAGGGGCCGGTGTTCTACTCGCATATTCGGGTGGGGCTGGACGGCAAGCCGTTCCCCATTCTGAAATTCCGCTCCATGCGTATCGACGCCGAGGAGAACAGCGGGCCGGTATGGGCCACCCGCGACGACCCGCGCCGCACGCGGCTGGGCACTTTTTTACGCAAGACATCCATTGACGAACTGCCCCAGTTGATCAACGTGCTGCTGGGAGATATGAGCCTGGTCGGCCCACGCCCAGAGCGCCCCATATTTGTGGACCAGTTCAAGCAGGTGGTGCCCCGCTATATGGAGCGACACAAGGAAAAGGCGGGAATCACCGGCTGGGCGCAGGTCAACGGTCTGCGGGGAGATACCTCTATCGTGGAGCGCACCAAGTACGACCTGTATTATATCGAGAACTGGTCGCTGCTGTTCGACCTCAAAATCCTCTTGCGTACCATCATCAACCAGTTTCGCGGAGACCGCAACGCCTACTGAAAGCAAAAAGCGATGGGACTGGAACCCATCGCTTTTTTTACGCTAACAGAGCTCGCCTGATCGCTTATTCGGCTGCCGCCTTGAATTCCTGGACCAACGCGGCAATCTCGGGGTCATCCTCAAAGGCTGTATCGAGGACGATGCGCTGCCATTCGTGGTCCGTCAGTTGGCCCTCTTTGGAAAAAGACAGCCTGCCCAACCCGACCTGTTCGCCTGCGTAACCGGGGCGAGAGGTGGCGGCGTGGAAGAGCACTGTGCCGGTGCTCGACACGACAAGCGGCTGGCTGCTGGTCGTGTTGCCGCCGCTGACAAACACATCAATGCCCGGCACGTTCGCGGCAATCTCTTGATCCGTCTCCAGCCCGGCATGAGACAGCACAATGATAATGTCCGCCTCTTGCTGCACCCGGGGAACCCACTCGCGAGCCGCTTCCAGCGGGTCGGTTATGGTGACGCCCTCGGTTTCGCCCGTGTCGGTCAACCCCACGATGCCCACCTTGTGGTCGGCGACAGACAGCACGACATACGGCTCGGCCAGCAATTCCTCGCTATCGCCCACATAGATGTTGGCCGACAGCATGGGGAACTCGGCCTGCTCGATGCGCTGGCGCAGTTCGTCCACGCTCAGGTTCGTTACGTCCTTCAACCCCAGCGTTACGGCGTCGTAGCCAATGGCGTTCATCAGCGCCACGCTGCTCTCGCCGCGTGTGCTCTTGGCCGGGTCTTTGTCGTTCAGCAAGGCGTCCCCGGCGTCCAAAACCAACGTATATTCGGCCTTCTCCCGCTCCCTATCAATGACGGTAGCCCTCCGGGCTATCCCCCCTATAGGCTCTCGTCAACCACAGGGATCGGTGTAACCCCAGGCGTCGTTGCTATGCACGATGCTGATGGAGACGGCGTCTTCCCCTTGGGGCGCGCGCCCCGGCCAGTTCATCGCCAGGCCCGCTTTGGCGTTCAGCGCCAGGATCACGCCAAAGGCCAATACGGTGTACAGGACTATGCTTCCGATGCTGAGCAGGAGATCCCTGCGGGCTATGTTCGGAGAATCTCCCCCCGCTGGTTCCGATTCCAATTTGGTATCGTTATCGTCTGTTGCCATGTTCACTTCTCCATCTACAAAAAGAATCTTGCGATAGCTCGGAGCGCGGCAGGAATGCCGCAGCTACACACATTCGGAGCGCCGCCATCCCTGGCGGCTTGTATTCAGCCGGCAGGATGCCGACGGTCCTTCACGTGGGCCGCCGACGCTCCAACTCTTACCCTTCGCGCAGCAACCTGAGCGCAAAAGCGTCACACGCCTCAAATACCGCGTCCAAATCCTGGTCGGTATGGCAGGTGGAGACAGCGCCCAACCCGTGCACTATGTTCACGTTGTGGAGCAGCAGCCCCAGCTTGAGCGCCCTCTCTCGCAGAATAACATCCGAAAGGTTCGGGTCGGTGAAATCCTCGGCACACTGCGGGTAGAAATCCGCCTGCCGCGGAAAATAGATGCTGCTCAACGACCCGCCAACGACGACGTCATTACCATGTCCCGTGCAGCGCGCCAGAATGCCCCGGTCGGCAAAGACCTGCTCGATCCCCTTACGCAGCCGCTCCCCCTTGGCCGCCAACGCGGGGTAGACCTCGTCCTCGTGGTCGCGCAAGTACTCGACCATCGTTTGCCCCGCGAGCAGCGACAGGGGATGCGCCGAAAAGGTGCCCCCGTTGAACCAGACCCGGTTGGTGGCCTTGCTGCTGGAACAGTCCATCACGTCGGCGCGACCCACCACAACCGACACCGGCATCCCCCCGCCCACGATCTTGCCAAACGTAGACAGGTCGGGCTTGACGCCATACAGGCGTTGCACGCCAGAGGCACAATAACGAAAGCCGGTGATGACCTCGTCCAGGATGAGCAACGCGCCATACTGGGCGGTCAGTTCGCGGGCGGCCCGCATAAACTCGGACGTGGCCGGGATAAACCCCGCGCCCCCCATGCAAGGCTCAAAGATCAGGCAGGCGATCTGTTCCCCCTTCCTGGCAAAAAGTTCGCGCAGCCCCTCCGCGTCGTTGAACCGCGTCACCAATATGTCCTCTGACACGGTGGCAGACACGCCCGCAGACTCGGCTGCATCAAAGCCGCCGTTGGAGCGATCCACCCCCTTGAGCGCCATAGGGTTGGCGCCGTGCCAGCCCCCGGCCACCTTGACCACCAGGCACCGCCCGGTGTAGCCACAGGCCAGCATGATGGCGTACATGGTCGCCAGCGTCCCGGCGGTAGTAAAGCGCACCCGCTCCACATCTAGCACCTGCGCCAGCAGTTGCGCGAACTCGGTTTCCGCCTCGTCGGGAATGCCCGTTTGCAGCCCCGACCCCTGGCTCAGCGCCGCTTGCAGAGCGTCGCGCACCAGCGGCGGGTTGTGGCCCAGAATGTTGGCATAGTGTCCCTGCCAAAAATCCACAATCTGGTGGCCGTCGAGGTCTACCACGTGCGCCCCTTGGGCTGAGGTGATCCGGAAGGGATAGGGGGCAAACGACCTTGCCCCGTGGCTGATCCCGTCTACCAATACCTGTTGGGCTGCCGCGTGGGCTGTCTTGGAACGGCTATATTTCTCCTCATAATCCTGGCGCAAAGCGTCTAGCAGGCGCTTGTGATTATGGTTTGGATTACTGTAGATCGTCAATGTCATGCTTACCATCCCCAATGTGATGGCTCATTATACAACCGAATGAGCGGATTACCATAATGGCTACATGGTAGATCATCGCCCGGCATCAGATGCGGGCGATGATCTCGCCGCGAGCGAACGTCCTGGCCCCAATCCATACCAACGCCAACCCGATCACCCACAAGAGCAGCCCCAGGGCCAAGATCAGCCCCACCCCCAGGAAGAACAGGCCGCTGACCTGTGCGATCATCAAAAAGACGATGGGCAACACCAGGATGCCGCTAAACTGCTGGGCCTGCATGAACGTTTTGGCCTTGGAGGAGATCAGCACCGTAGCCCCCAGCCCGACCATCGAGACCGCCGGTCCCATCCAGAACACCAGCGGCCACCAGATAACCACCGGGAAGAACAGCCTCCCCATTATCCGATAGCCCGCCGCGTTGACAACGATGGCCGACACGCCAAACGCGGCTACCCCAATCACCAGAGCGGGCAAAAAGGCAGCCAGCACCTTGGCGAGGAACAATTCGCCATCGTTAGTTGGCGTATACAGCAGCCCCTCCAGCGTGCGGCGCTCCTTTTCCCCGGCAACGCTATCCGCCGCCAGGATGCTTGCTACCATCAGCGGCACGATCAGGAACATGGGCGAAAACATATAGTTGGCGGACAACACCACATACTGCTGCACAGGCGACAACCCTTCCAGAGGCTCTCGTAGAGTAGCGGGGAGTTGCTGTAACAGAATGTCCAAGTCGTCTATATCCAGATCATCCGTCGGGACGAACGCGGGGATAGATACCAGCACCGCAGGGAGGATAACCAGGATCAGGGCAGGCACCAAGACCATCGGCAGCCAGACCATTCTGTTCTGGAGAACCTGCTTCAAGTCCTTACGCATAATCGCCCGGATGACTCGCCAGTTCATGCAGCACCTCCCTTCTCCCCATGACTATTTGCCTGGATGCGGAAATAGATCTCTTCCAGGGTATGCTCCCGGGGGATCACGCCATAGATGCGGCCGCCATTCGCGGCAATCGCGGCCACTACGGTGGGGATGGCGTCCTCGTTCGCCAGAGTCAGGACGAGCCTGTCGTTTTCCATACTCTGCCCGCTCACTTCGGGCAGGCGGCTGAGGGCCTCGCGCACCGCGGCAGAAGGCTCGCCGCGCAAGTCAATCTCGACGGTCAGCTCTTGCCACAGGCTGCTGGCCAGCTCTTGAGGCGTGCCCACCGCCTGAAGCACGCCGTGGTCAATGACCCCCACGCGGCTGCACAGCAGTTGGGCTTCGGCGAGATTGTGCGTGCATAAAAAGACCGTGCGCCCCTCCACCTGGCTCAACGTCTGGATGGTCTCGCGCACCATCCGCGCCGCCGCCGGGTCCAGGCCACTGGTCGGCTCGTCGAGAAAGATCAACTCGGGGCTATGGAGCAAGGCGCGGGCAATCGCCAATCGCTGGCGCATGCCTTTGCTATAGGTTCCTACGCGGTCGTCGGCCCGATCGGCCAGCCCAAACTCTTCCAACAGCGCGCCCGCTCGCCGGGGCAACTCGCTTTCGGGCAGGCCGTAGAGATCGCCAAAGAATAGCAGGTTCTCCCTGGCGGTGAGCGCCTCGTACAGGCTGGGCGTCTCGGTGAGCACGCCGGTACGGCGGCGGATTTCCAGGGCATCGGTAGCCACATCGTACCCCAGGACGCGGGCGCTGCCACCATCGGCGCTCAGAACGCCGTTCAAAAGGCGTACGGTGGTGGTTTTGCCCGCGCCATTGGGGCCTAGAAAGCCAAACACTTCGCCCGATGCAACCTGCAAGTCAAGCTGGTTAACGGCGAGGTGATCACCAAAATGACGGGTAAGCCCCTCAGCCACGATGACTGATTGCATGTGGGTTCTCCCATTGGTAGATGAAGGATATTATGTTGCTTGCAGAATGATAGGGCGGTTTGGTGTTTGGGTCAAGTTTTCGGGGTTGCGACCAGACCAAAGAGCGGGCCTGGCCGCTCGTAGCTCTGGCATGGAGGTGGCGAGCCAGACGGCTCAAGCCTTCTACGAGGTTTTCTTCGCTGGCGCAGAGGGAGATGCGCACATAGCGGTCGCACAACTCACCAAAGGCACACCCAGGGCCGACAGCCACGTGCTCGGCGCGCAGCAGGCCACGGGAGAATTCGAGCGAGTTGTCCGGCTGAGAGGAGATGTCTACCAGCATATAAAAAGCGCCGTGAGGATAAGAGACGGTCAGGCCATGCTTCCGGGCAGTGTCCACCGCCACATCGCGCCTGTGCCGATAGTGGTTGAGCATTTCGTGCACGCAATCCTGCGGGCCAAGCAGAGCAGCGATGGCCGCGTGTTGGGCGACGGTGTTGACGCAAGACACGATAGGCTCTTGAATCTTGGCCATCGCCGCGATGACCTGCGGGCTGCCAACGGCATAGCCCACCCGCCAGCCGGTCATGGAGTAGGTCTTGGACACGGTGAACACGCTGATGACCCTGCCGTCCTCGTCCCACTTGGCCGGGCTGACGTGCTGCCCTTCGAATATCAGGCGATCATACGTCTCGTCCGAGATCATATACAGGTCGTGCTTGCAGCAGAACTCGTAGCACGCGCGCAAAATCTCTTCCGAGTACACCGAGCCGGTGGGGTTGGAGGGGCTGTTGACC